>JAOTUD010000320.1 GCA_029864065.1 Gammaproteobacteria bacterium
TCGGCGATCTCGTCGGCGACGATAGCGTTAAAATCCGTGCCGAAGTCGGGGCTGCCGGTAAACACTAATTTCGTCCGGTCGTTACCCGAGGGCGGCAGGAAACCGCGGCTCGTATAAAGGCGCGAGAAGTTCGGCGCGTAGTAGGCGCGATCGTCGCTGTCGATAAACGGCAGGCCGCCGAACGCCGCGATGCCGGCGGTACCGTCCTTGACCATCGTGTTCCAGTCCATGCTGCCCGAATCGTCCAGGGTGAAGTACACGTTTGGCTCGACAATCGAGGACAGGAACAGCGGCGCCTTTGCCAGCGCGCCGGGCGCGGCGTAGGCCGACTGCATCGTGGACATGCTGAATACCGCGCTCGAGGCGAGTATGGCGAATCCCTTGATAAACTTTTTGCTAAACATGTGAATCATCCTAATCAATTAAATTACGGGGCCTTCTTGCCAAAATACGACTGCACGTAGCGAAACGAGTTACCGGTCAGTCCCACGCCGCGCGCGGTAGAACGATAAATGGATACGGTTTCGCCGGTGGTTTGCGTGCCGTAGCCGCCGATATTGACCGCGGCAAGGGCATTCTGTTTACGGTCTCCCAGGTATTCGATCATGTAACGCGGCTGCTCGTAGGCGTCGAGCGAGGTGGTTGCCGTTTGTGATTTACTGGTCCATTCCGATGCGTCGAAATATTTCGGACCGTTATAGGTCGTGACGTTCGCCTGCACCGTGTGCAGGCCCAGGCTGGGGTCGTCGAAATCGGCGTTGGTGTTCGAGTCCTCGATGAAATCCTCCGCCTGCACCAGGCCCATTTCCGCGGCCTGGAACATCAGCCCGATTTCGCGCTGGTTGCCCGCCATCGACAGGTCCGTCGTGGTGCGTTGAATCGAGGTCAGGCCGAGCATGGTCAGGCTGACCAGGATGATCAGGCTAACCACCAGGGCAACGCCTTGTTGCTTGTATTGAGTATGAATCTTCATGATGAACCTATGCGATTGCGCAGCGCGATGGTTGTCGTGAATACCTGGCGAATCCTGCGATCCGCCGGGGTCGTCGTTACGCCGTTGAAGGTGTAGGTTTGCGAATCCTCGGTGACGAAGTCGTCGATCGAGCGCACCAGCAGCGCGACGCGCAGCGAGACGACGTCGTCGAAATCGGGCACGTTGTTGGCGGTTACGTACTGGTTCGGAAACTGGTCGCTGTCGCTGTCGATGCCGTACAGAACCTGCATTTCCTCGACGCCTTCGACCAGCTCCTGGGCGTTGCCGAACTCGGTACGCCACAGCGCCGGTTCGCCACTGGCGCCGGCGGCGATCGAATAGGTCACCGTCTGCAATTCGATCACGACCGCGTCGTTTTCATACTGCTGGCTCTTGTTCGAGCCGAGGTTGATCTGCGTTTGCAGCGGATTGGTATTGTCGACGCTGGTTACCTCGAGAATGTCGGCCTCGGCCGGGATCAGCAGGTCGTTGGCGCCGCAGCGCGCCACCAGGATGATGTCGCCGCCGCCGATGCTCCTGATCTTGGAGGTGAAAAGTCTCGCGGTGCCGGCGCCCGGAAAAGTCGAGGTGCCCACATCGGCCTTGACGTTGGCCTGGCCCGGCTTGCCGCCGCGCAAGGTCAGGCTGTCCGAGCCGTTGAGTCCGCCGCCCTCGGTGCCTTCGATCGCTTCTTCGCCGAGATAGTCGTGCAGGTTCGCGTTGTAGCCGCCCATGCCGGGCAGGTTGTCGTTAAAATTACTGGTGTCGGCATCGTCAAAGGTAACGCAGCCCCAGTCTCCGATCAGGCGTAAATCCTGGCTCATGGCATCGAGCGCGAAGCGGCCGTTTTCCTGGATTTCGGCGAGTGCGCTGGTAAACGAGAAGGTCGCGCGGTTGCCGGTATAAACCTGGACGATGCCAGCCAGCAGGAACAGGCTGATGACCAGCGCGACCAGGATCTCGACCAGCGAAATACCGGATTGTCGGTTCAGGCGCTTCATTGTGCCACCGCCATCGTGTAGCAGACCAGGTCGGCTGAATTGGTGGGATCGCAGCCGGTGCCGGTGGCGCCGCTGCCGTTGTCGTCCCACATCACCGTGACCAGCAGGCCGTCGACGTTGCTGGTGATGATGCCGCGACCGCCGGGCAGGCTGGCGATCATGTTGGCCCAGTCCGCGGCGTCGGATACCCGCATCTGTGCGTTGGAGCAGGTCGCCGCCATGCAGTCCTGCGAGTAGCTGTTGTTGGTATCGATACCGTCGTAGTTGTCGAACTCCGAGATATTGGCGCGGATGCGGTCCGACATGTTATAGGTGATCCACACCGCCTGGCTGTGATTGAGCGAACTGGTGTTCTGGTTCATCGCGGTAATCTGCAGCGACGCGATGCCGAGCAGGCCGATCGAGATGACCAGTAACGCGATCATCGCTTCGACCAGGGTTACGCCTCGCTGGGTTCGAGTTTGCGTTAACATGCGGTATCCTTCTCCATTCTGACGCGGCCGGTCGTCGTGATTCTGACCGTTTTGCCATAAGGGCCGCTGCGGTTGTCGCATAGTTGCAGGCTGCCGATCGACGCGGCGTTGACGAAGCCGCGGTTATCGTAAGTGATCTGGTTGCCGACGCCGGTAGGGGTCAACGAATTGTTGCCGCCGAGCGCCTGCTGTACGCGCAGCAATTCTTCGCCCGCGGTAAAGCTGTTATCGGCGTCGGCGTCGATGTAAACTATCCAGCCGTCGGCCCAGCTGCCGCCGGTGCAGGTGGCGGCGTCATTGCTGACGCAGACCGAGACCTGCTGGCTGCGCTTGACGGCCTCGCTGCGCGCGTAGGCCAGGTGGCCGACCAGCTGGTTGATGTTGGTGGTGAGCCGATCGTTTTGCGTGAAGGTCGACATCGACGGTACCGCGATCGCCATGACGATCGCAATCAGCGCGACCGTGACCAGCAACTCGAGTAATGTAAAACCTGAATTCTTTTTCATGCCTGTATCCTAATCCAACCTGCAAAAAAGTCTGCTTAAACAAGATAGGATATTAAAAAGGACCGACAAACGGTACCGAGCGGTAAAACAGGCTTAAATCAACGACCTACAGGACTAGACGCAGTTCACAAAATGGCTTTCAGCGAAACCAGAGACCGATCCATCAGGAGTTTCGTGCGCCGCAAGGGCAGGATTACGCCGTCGCAGCAAAAAGCGCTGCAAACCTGCTGGCCGATGTACGGTATCGATTACGCCGACGCGCCGCCCGAGTTGCCCGCGGGTTTCTCCGCGACCAGGCTGGAGATCGGCATTGGCAACGGTGACGCGCTGATCGACATGGCGAGCGCGGACCCGCACAGCTTGTATATAGGGATAGAGGTTCACGAACCCGGCATCGGTCGTTGCCTTAACCTTATCCATCAGCGTCAGCTCGCGAACGTGCGCCTGGTGATGCACGATGCGATCGAAGTCCTGCAGCACATGATTGCGCCCGGGACGCTGGACCGTATCCTGCTGTTTTTTCCCGATCCCTGGCACAAGAAACGCCATCACAAGCGGCGTATCGTCAACCAGCACTTCCGCGACCTGGCCTACCGCGCGTTAACACCGGCGGGTGTCATCCATGTCGCGACCGACTGGCAGGACTACGCTGAGTGGATAGCCGCGCAGTTCCTGGCCGATTCGCGATTCGTCAACATGGGCGATGCCCGCGGGATTGCCGAGCGCCCGGACTATCGGCCCGAAACCCGTTTCGAGCAGCGTGGTCGCAGGCTCGGGCACGGGGTCTGGGATTTGTTGTTTGCGAAACAAGCGTCTGCAGCCGGTTAAAAGACGAGGTTCATCATGATCAGCATGACGATGATGAACAGCAGGCTCATTATCCCGCCGGCCTTCATGAAATCAGGCACCCGGTAGCCGCCGGGACCCTTGATCAGGGCGTTGACCTGGTGCGTAGGCAGAATAAACGAGTTGGATGCCGCGAGCGCCACGGTCAACGCGAAAATAGCCGGGCTGGCACCGGCGCCGATGGCGATATTGACCGCCAGCGGCACCAGCAGCACGGTCGCACCGACGTTCGACATGACCAGCGTGAAAAAGGTCGCCAGCAACGCCACCGACGCCTGGATCACCCAGATCGGCATACCGCCGACCACCAGCAGGGTTTGCTCGGCGATCCACTTGGCGGTGCCGCTGGTTTCGACCGCGAGGCCGAGCGGGATCAGGCTCGCGAGCAGAAACACGGTTCCCCACGACACCGATTCATATGCTTCCTCGATTTTCAGCACCCCGGAGATGACCATGCCGATGGCGCCGACCATCAGCGCGACCGACAGCCGCAAATCGGTGAATAACACCAGGAACAAGGCCAGCGAAAAAAAGATCGCGGCCCAGGTCACCTTGTTCGGGCGGGTTTCCTCGCGCGGGTATTCCGACGTGACGATGACGAAGTTGCGATCGCGCTCGAGGTGAG
>JAOTUD010000321.1 GCA_029864065.1 Gammaproteobacteria bacterium
AACCGACGGACTCGATGACTCGACCAGCCGGATAATCTCGTACTTCTCCGCGGCCGAATATCTCATATGCCGTCCTCCCCATCCCCGGCCACGCTTTTTTTGAGCAGGCGTTTTCCATCAGCAGTTCCGCCAGGGTTTCCTTTAGGGCGGATGCCTCGGAACACAGTTTCTTCACTTCGTCAGAGGTCGCTTCCCGGGCGGTATCGCCGGATAGTCGTTTCTTGCCCGCTTCCAGAAATTCCTCAGACCAGCAGTAATATACATTGGCGTTAATCCCCTCGCGTCGGCACAGCTCGGCGATACTGTCCTCGGCCCGGAGGCCTTCCAGCACAATGCGGATTTTCTCTTCGGCGGAATAATGGCGCCGGGTAGCTCTGCGGATATCCCGAACGGTTTTCGCGGCACCTGGTTTCTTTGACATCATCGTTTCCTCTCTAGGTTAACGATGAGCTAAAACCGTCTCTTAGACAATCAGGCTATTTGGTCCACATCGCTCTGACGGGGTACAGGTGTCATGCAATAACAGCGCTTCGAATTCTTGCGCCCGGGTTTGCAGGTAATCATACTGATCCATCAGCAAGTAGACCGCATCGCCGTCTCGATGACATCCTACCATCCGGTAAACTCTGCCCATAAACCGGTCGTACTCCCCTGATTTATATAGGACAAAAAAACAGGACCCGGGGGGCAAGTTTGCCTTTTCCAGACCTGAGCCACCTGGTGAATTTCGAGCGGTAATCTCTACTTTGAATGGTCACCTTATTTTAAACGGTATACTGTCCACGGAATTCAACCAGGGGGAATAGCAAACATGGCCAGCGTTAAAACTAGCAAAGATGTCGGTAAAACAACCATTCCCGCCAGGCATGCCAAAGCGGCATTTGTAAGAAAGCGGCAACACATCAAGGTCATCAATACGCATGGCACCCAGGTAGTCGATTGCTGGGCATTGAATGCCGACAATATGACCGAGTTCATGTCTATGGAACATTGCCGGGTTTCGCTGGAAAGCGTCATCCCGCGAAAAGGCGATACGATGGTGACCAATCGACGGCGACCGATTCTGAAAATCATCGAAGATTCAGCCAGTGGAACGCATGACACGCTATTGGCCGCTTGCGACCGCTACCGGTATGAATTGCTGGGGTGTAAGGAATATCACCGCAATTGTACCGATAATTTCTGGCAGGCAATGGTCGAGATCGGCTGCAAGCCCGTGGAATTGCCGTCCCCCTTTAACCTGTGGCAAAACACGCCGGTAGAACCGGATGGCACGATCAAGCCCAACCCCCCGGTGACCAGGAAAGAGGATTACATCGTGATGCGCGCGGAAATGGACCTGGTGATATGCCTGTCGGCCTGCCCGCAGGATATTACTTCAATTTGTGGTAACAAGCCGCGCAGTGCTCATTTCGAAATCTATTAGGATCAGGCCGGAATGGCGCTTACTTAACGAAAAAGAGTCATTCCCGCGCAAGCGGGAATCTTGTAACGAGCGCTCTCTAGTTGTCTCAAGATCCCCGCTTGCGCGGGGATGACAAGCTCGCGGGGATGACAAGCTAAAGTAAGTGCCATTCGTATCATCCCGGGAATTTCCGGGGACAGTATACCTATTACAGTTTGACAACCATTTAATAAGTATACTGTCCCCGGAAAAGTCTACTTCCCCTTGCCCCCGATAAACTGGGCAGCCAGCAATAGCGTGGTGGAAACCAGGATCATGATGGTGGAAATCGCCGCGATCGTCGGATCGATAAAATCGCGTAACGCGGCGAACATGTGTTTCGTCAGCGTAGCGTTCAATCCGCCCGATACGAATATCGCGATGATGACTTCGTCGAACGACGTCAGGAACGACAACAGCGCGGCGGTCACGATCGAAAACTTGATCTGTGGCAGGGTGATGACGAAAAACGCCTTGAGCCGGGTTGCGCCCAGACTCCTGGCGACACGTTCCTGGTTCAGGTCGTAGTTGCGCAGGGCCGAGGTGATCACGATCATCACCAGCGGGGAAGCCAGTACGGTGTGTGCGAGGACTATCCCGGTAATGGTGTTGTTCAGGCCGACGCGGCCATAAGCGTAGAACGCGCCGATGGCGATCAAGATGACCGGTACGATCATCGGCGTAATCAGAAAAGCGAAGATTGCCCGGGCGGCGCGGTGGCCGGACACGAACAGGGCGTAGGCCGCCATGGTTCCGAGCGGCGTCGCCAGCAGCATCGTGAGTATGCCCACCTGAAACGAGGTAACGGTGGCCCGCATCCATTTCGACGATTCGAAATACACCGCATACCAGCGTGTAGACCAGACTTCCGGCGGAAACTCCAGGTACTGCGAATCGGAAAACGACATCGGGAGGACGATGAAAGTCGGAATCACCAGCAGCAGCATGATAATCGCCGCAACGATATACAGCCACAACCGGTCACCATGGGTAAGCTGGGTATCGGAGGCCGGTTTTTTTAACCATTTCATATCAGTGTTTACCGAAAAGCGCCGCGTCCAGTTTCAGTAGCCGCGTCGCCGCGAACAAAACCAGCAGCGTTGCAACCAGCAGTACCACGCCGAGCGCGCTGGCCGCGCCCCAGTCGTACTGGTTTTCGAGTATCGCGGTGATCTGGGTGGCCACCATCACCACGCGGCCACCACCGAGGACCGCGGGCGTGACGTAAAATCCGAGGCAAAGCACGAACACGATCAGGGACCCGGCCACCATACCGGACAGCGACAATGGAAAATAAACCCGCCAGAAAGACTGCACCGGCGATGCGCCAAGGTTGGCGGCGGCGTGCATCATGTCGCGTTCGATTTTCTTCATGGAACCGTAGAGCGGCAGTACCAGGAACGGCAGCATGATGTGCGCCATACCGATCAGCGTGCCGGTCATGTTATGCACCAGTTTGACGGGTGTTTCCCAGATGCCCGCGGATATCGCGAAATCATTCAATATGCCGTTTCTCTGCAGCAGCACGAGCCAGGCATAGGTACGCACCAGCAACGACGTCCAGAAGGGCAGCAACACCGCCAGCATGAATATTCCGGCCAGTCTTTGCGGCAGCATCGCGAGGAAGTAGGCGAGCGGGTAGCCGAACAGAATACAGATTACCGTGGTCAGGATGCTGACCTGGAAGGTCGTCAGGAACACGCGGGCATAGGATTTGTATTCGATCATCTTCTGGTAATTCGCAAGCGAGAATTGCCCGTTACCGTCGACGAACGACAGGTAAAACAACCAGCCGACAGGGATTACGATGATCGCCACGATTGCCAGCAAAGCCGGCAGGGCCAGGCTGAGCAGCATGCGTTGTTCCCGGACCCCCTGGACCCTGAGTGTTTTCTCGTTCAGGCCTTCGTTGCGGGAATCAGGGTCGGCCGAAACGTTCATTGCGCCCTGCCCCGCGGGATAATGATCAGGTCATGTCGTTTCAAACCGAGCGTAATCCGGTCTCCCGGCTGCAGGCTGTTCTGTGACAACGAGTCGGTGCCGAAGCGAAACGAAAGAACGTGTCCGTTGCTCAACGACATCAAGGCAAACGCCGTTTCGCCCTGAAACACGAAGTCCCGAATCTCGCCGGAAAACGCGATGGCCTGGTCCGGGTCTACTTCGGTTGCGTCTTTTATTACGAATAGTCGTTCGGGTCGAATGACCAGCGACCATTCGCTGCCCGGCTCTGTCTTCAGGTCGCTTTCGACAAGATGATCCGCAAATAACAGTTTGCCGGAACTATCGCGTGTCAACGGCAGTATCGTCGATTCACCGATGAAATCGGCGACAAACGCGTTGGCCGGGTGATTGTAAATGGCATGCGGCGTGTCGATCTGTACCAGCTTGCCGTCATTGATTACCACGATGCGATCGGACATGGTCAGGGCTTCGCGCTGGTCGTGGGTAACGTAAACGGTGGTGACGCCGAGTTGTTCATGCAGGTGCTTGAGCTCGATCTGCATCTGTTCGCGCAGTTTTTTATCGAGCGCGGAAAGCGGTTCGTCCATGAGCAAGATGCGGGGACGAAACACGAAGGCGCGGGCCAGCGCGACGCGTTGACGCTGGCCGCCGGAAAGCTGTTCGATGCCACGGTCGCCGAGCCCATCGAGTTGCACGGTCGAAAGCGCGGTTTCCACCCGTTCGGCGGTTTCCGTTGCGCTCACACCGCGAAGCTTCAACGGGAAAGCAATATTTTCGGCGACGCTCATGTGCGGAAACAGCGCGTAGCTCTGAAACACCATGCCGACATTGCGTTTGTGCGGAGGCGTCGTTATTACCTCGGTTTCGCCGAAGCGGATGCTGCCGGCGTCTGGCCGGTTGAACCCGGCAATCGCCATTAGCAGGGTTGTTTTCCCCGAGCCCGATGGACCCAACAGGGTGAGGAACTCGCCGCTTTTGACGTCGAGATCGACAGAAT
>JAOTUD010000322.1 GCA_029864065.1 Gammaproteobacteria bacterium
CCATCTGAAGCGCAAGATCGACGAACTGGTCGTGGCGATGGAGCAGGAAGCGATGAAACTGGTCGAATTCCTGCACGGCGACCGCAAGAAGCTGGCCTGAGCCAATGAATTTCTACACCAGCAAACCCGAGGAAGACGTTAACATCAACCTGACGCCGTTGATCGACGTCGTATTCCTGCTGCTGATCTTCTTCATGGTGTCGACCACTTTCGACACCACGTCGCAACTGAAAATAAGGCTGCCCGAGGCCAGCCAGCAGGAGACGCCGGATCCGCCGCAAAAACTAAACCTGATGATCGACGCCAACGGCAGGTTCTTTCTGAACTCGCGCGAGCTGACCAATAATAAAAGCGCCACGCTCAGGGCCGCGCTGGAGCGAGCCCTGGCAGGAAATCGACTGCCGATACTGATCCAGTCCGATGCCGATTCGCCGGTGCAGTCGCTGGTAACCGCGATGGATGTCATCGGGCAGATGGGTCTGACCCAGGTTTCGATCGCGACCTCTCGCCCGATCGAGTAGTCGATTCCCCGCGGTATTCGAGATTCGCGTAGTGAAACCAATCGAAGGCAATCTGACCGGCATCAAGGCTTACCGCGCGCTGTTGTCGCTCGCGCTCGAGCACAAGCTTTATTTCCTGCTGGCGGTGACCGGCATGATCATCTTCGCCGCCTCCGATGCCGCTTTCGCCTACATGATGAAGCCGCTGATGGACGATGGTTTTATCGACCGTGATCCGACGATCATCAAGCTGATTCCGGTCGCGATCATCCTGATATTTCTGGTGCGCATGGTCGCAGTGTTCATGCGCAGCTACTGCATGAACTACATCGGCCGTGCCGTTATCAACACGCTGCGCACGATGATGTTCGAAAAACTGTTGACGCTGACCAGCGACGAATACGACCAGTCCTCTTCCGCGGCTATCGTGGCGCGCTTTTCCTACGATGTCGAACAGGTCGCGAACTCAGTTTCGTCGTCGCTGACGGTGTTCATCCAGGACAGCCTGCGTATTACCGTGTTGCTCGCTTACATGATCTGGCTGAACTGGCAGTTGACCGCGATCTTCCTGGTTGCCGGGCCGATCGTGTTTCTGATCGTGGTAAAAATTTCCGCCCGTTTTCGCAAGATCAGCCGCAATATCCAGCAGTCCATGGGTGGGGTAACCCAGGTGGCGCAGGAAGTGATCGACTCCAATCGCATCGTCAAGATATTCGGCGGGGACGATTTCGAACGCAAAAAATTTCGCGACGTGAACCAGAGGAACCTGAAACTGCATCTCAAGATGTCGATCGCGCAGTCCTTCAGCGCGCCGCTGATACAGCTCATCGTCGCCATCGCCTTCGCCGCTATCGTTGCCTTTGCGACCTCGGAATCGATGCGCGACATTATTTCCACCGGTGATTTCGTTTCCTTCATCTTCGCGATGACGATGCTGCTGGCGCCGATGCGGGTGTTGTCGTCGATCAACGCGAGTATCCAGCAGGGGATCGCGGCGGGGGAGAGCGTCTTCGAACTGACCTCTCGCGACAGCGAGCACAACGAGGGCCGCTTGCCGCTCGAGCGCGCCGAGGGCAGGCTGAGTTTCAGGAATGTCGTGCTGCGCTATCGACGCAGCGAGCAGCGCGTGCTCGACGATATCAGCTTCGATGTCGCGCCCTTTCAGACCGTTGCGATCGTGGGACGCTCCGGCAGCGGCAAGTCGAGCCTGGTCAACCTGATTCCGCGGCTGTACGAGTACGATAGCGGCGAGGTATTGCTGGACGGCGAGCGCCTGGACAGGTATCGCATCGAAGACCTGAGGCGGCAGATCGCCTACGTCGGCCAGGATGTGCGCCTGTTCAACGACACGATACGCAACAATATCGCCTATGGTATCGCCGACAAGGTCGACGAGGCGCAGATCATCGAGGCGGCGAAACAGGCCCACGCCTGGGAGTTTATCGAAGAAATGCCCGATAAGCTCGACGCCGAGGTCGGCGAGCGCGGCGTGCTGTTATCGGGTGGACAGCGTCAGCGTATCGCGATCGCCCGCGCGCTGCTAAAGGATGCGCCAATCCTGATTCTCGACGAGGCTACCTCGGCGCTGGATACCGAATCCGAACGCTTTATCCAGCACGCAATGGAACACCTGATGGAAAATCGCACCACGCTGGTCATCGCGCACCGCCTGTCGACGATCGAACATGCCGACCATATCCTGGTCATGGACCAGGGCAAGGTGCTGGAACAGGGCAGTCATGCCGAATTGCTCGGCCAGGGCGGAACATACGCCAAGCTGCACTCGATGCAGTTTCGCGACCCCGGCGAAGGTGAATTTCAATCGACCACAAACATACCGAAGATCATCCGCTCTTCGATGCTGAACAAGTCGTTGATGCATAACTGGGTCAGCCTGTCGACGCAACGCCGGCAGGGCTGGTGGTTATGGTCGATGAACCCGCTGTCGATCCTGCTGATGCCGCTGTCGCTATTTTTCTACATGGCGGTCAAGCTGCGCCGGCTGGCTTACCGGCTGCGCCTGTTTCGATCACGGCGATTGCCGGTTTTGACCATTGTTGTCGGCAACATTACGTTGGGCGGCAACGGCAAGACCCCCATCGTCGTCGCGCTGCACCAGCTGTTACGCGGCAGGGGCTACAGGCCCGCGATCATCACGCGTGGTTACAAGAGCGGGCACGAGAATATGGTGCAGGTTCTGCACGATGGCGACACCGTGAACGCGGTCGGCGACGAGGCGAACATGATGTCGGAGGTATGCCGTTGCCCGGTCGGCATTGGCTCGGACAGGATAGCGACGGCGACGGAAATCCTGCGGCAGTTCCCCGATACCGACGTCATTCTCGCCGACGACGGCTTGCAGCATTACGCGCTGCAGCGCGATATCGAAATCGCGGTGAGCCGGCAGCTTGCGCTCGGCAACGGGCTGTTACTGCCCGCGGGACCGTTGCGTGAACCGCGCGACCGCTTGCGCCAGGTCGATATTACCATCGATCGCGACAGCGACCAGGTGGTCGAGTCCATAGGCGAGCTCTGGAACCTCGCAAATCCGGAGCAGAAAAGCCATATCAGCGAATTTCATCGGCGCCAGGTTCATGCCCTCGCCGGGATAGGCTTTCCCGAGATCTTCTTTGCCAGCCTGATGCAAATGGGCATAGACGTAATCGAACACGAGTTTCCCGACCACCACGAGTTCAGCGCCCAGGACCTGGACCTGAAACCCGAGCTTCCGATCCTCGTGACGCACAAGGATGCGGTAAAATTAAAAAGCATTGCCCGCCCCAGCATATGGGTGGTGCCGCTTCACATCGAACTGAGTGAAGCTTTGAGCAAGCAGATACTTGAACTAGTGGAGAATCGACACCATGGATAAACACCTGCTGGACATACTGGTCGATCCGGTCACCAAGGGTCCATTAATTTACGACAAGAAGCGTCAGGAGCTGATTTCGCGCGCGTCGCGGCTAGCCTACCCGATTCGGGACGGGATACCGGTAATGCTGCCCGAGGAAGCCAGGGAGCTCAGTAGCGACGAGGTCGAAGCGCTGGGCTAATGCGATGATACCTGATTTTCGCATCGTCATCCCGGCGCGTTACGCATCGGTCCGGCTTCCCGGCAAGCCGTTGCGCTCGATCTGCGGCAGGCCGATGATCGAATGGGTTTACAACGCGGCGCTCGAGGCCGGCGCGCGCGAGGTCGTGGTCGCGACCGATGATCAGCGCATCGTCGATCGGGTGCAGGGATTCGGCGGCAACGCCTGTATTACCGACAGCGCGCATCGCAGCGGTACTGACCGTATCGTCGAAGTCGCGCAGAAACTTGAATGGAGTAGCGACACGATAGTCGTCAACCTGCAGGGAGATGAGCCGCTGATGCCGGCCGCCAATATCGTGCAGGTTGCCGAAAACCTCGCCGAGCTGGACTGCGCCATGACGACCCTGCACCAGACGATCGAGGCGGGCGAAGCGCAGGATCCCAACCAGGTCAAGCTGGTACGGGACAAGCGCGGTTACGCCCTTTATTTCAGCCGCTCGATCGTACCCTATGATCGCAGCGGCGCGACCGCGCATTACCTCGGCCATATCGGCATTTATGCCTACCGGGTCGGATTCATCGAAACCTTCAGCAAGCTCGCGCCCTGCGAACTCGAAATCGCGGAGTCGCTGGAACAGCTGCGGGCCCTGTGGAATGGCTACGCGATACACAGCGAGCTGGCCCGCGCCGCGCCCGGGCCGGGCATCGACACCGAGCAGGACCTGGAAAAAGTTATCGCCCTGATCGAGTCGACGCAGGCATGAGATACCGCTGGACGCTGGCGCAGCACCGCACGCTGTTCGAAAAATACTTCAGGCTCGATGAATACAGCATTTCACATGAATTGTTCGCCGGCGGCTCCA
>JAOTUD010000323.1 GCA_029864065.1 Gammaproteobacteria bacterium
CCCTGTCGCCGAGTTTCTGCCTGGCAAGGGTAATGCGCCGGTCGCAGTCTTCGTCGTTCAGCGATGCGTAGGGTTGTAAATCGATCGCGGTGGCGGCCATGTAAGCCCCTATTCGTCAGGCGAATCTAAAATACTATCATTTGGGGAATCGGCTGCCAAACTTACTGGTTTTCGGCCCGTGGCTTACGCAACCGAATCGACAACTCTTGCAGCTGACGCTCGCTCACCGGCGCGGGCGCCTGGGTAAGCAGGCACGCGGCGGTTTGCGTCTTCGGGAATGCCATGACGTCGCGGATCGACGTGGCGCCGGCCATCAGCATCACCAGGCGATCTAGACCGAAGGCGATTCCGCCGTGCGGTGGACAGCCATATTTCAGCGCGGTCAGCAGAAAACCGAATTTCTGCTCGGCTTCCTGCTCATCGATACCCAGCAGCCTGAACACGCGCTGCTGCATTTCGTTGTCGTGAATACGCACCGAACCCCCGCCGAGCTCGGTACCGTTCAACACCATGTCGTAGGCGCGCGACAGCAGGCCACCCGGGTCGGCCTCCAGTTTGTCGGGGTTGTCGGTGGAGGGAGCGGTAAACGGGTGATGCAGGGCGTTCCAGCGGTTTTCCCTGTCGTCGCGCTCGAACATCGGGAAATCGACTACCCACAGGAAACGCCAGCCCGGCTCGGCCATGCCCCGGTCGTGGCCTACCTTGAGGCGCAGCGCACCGAGCGATTCGTTGACCACGCCCGCCTTGTCGGCACCGAAGAAGATCAGGTCGCCCGATTCGACGCCGGTTCGCTGCAGGATCGCGTCGATGGCGTCGTCGGGCAGGAATTTCAGTATCGGCGACTGCAAACCATCGCGACCCTGCGAGACGTCGTTGCACTTGATATAAGCGAGCCCCCTGGCCCCGTAACGTCCGACGTAATCCGTGTAATCGTCGATTTCCTTGCGCGTCAACTCGTTACCGCCGGGGACGCGCAACGCGGCAACCCTGCCCTGCGGATCGTTGGCGGGCCCGGAGAAAACCTTGAATTCCACGTCTTTCAAAACGTCCGAGATCGTTTTTAGTTCCAGGTCGATACGCAAGTCGGGCTTGTCCGAGCCAAATCGTTCCATTGCCTCGGCATGGGACATGCGTAAAAAGGGACCATCGACGCTGACGTCCAGAACCTCTGCAAACAGGCCGCGCATCATCGATTCCATCAGGTTCATGATGCCTTCCTCATCCATGAAAGACGTCTCGATATCGAGCTGGGTAAATTCAGGCTGCCGATCGGCGCGCAGATCTTCATCGCGGAAGCAACGCACAATTTGATAATAACGATCCATGCCGGACATCATCAGCAGCTGCTTGAACAGCTGTGGCGACTGGGGCAGCGCAAAAAAGCTGCCCGGGTGGGTGCGGCTCGGCACCAGGTAGTCGCGCGCGCCTTCCGGTGTCGCTTTGGTCAGCATCGGGGTTTCTATATCGAGGAACTCGTTTTGCCGAAGCCAGTCGCGCAGGAAGTGGGTTACCCGTGCACGCAACTGCATGCGATACTGCATTTCCGGCTTGCGCAAATCGATATAGCGGTAACGCAGGCGGTTGTCGTCGTGAACGTCTTCCTCGTCGAGCTGGAACGGGGGCGTTTCCGAAGCGTTCAGGATTTCCAGCCTGCTGGCCAGTAATTCAACCTCACCGGTGGCCATTTCGGGGTTGCTGGTCCCTTCCGGGCGCTGCCGCAACTTGCCTTCGACCCTCAAGACGAACTCGTTGCGCAGCTTTTCGGCATCGGCAAACATGGCGGCGTCGTCGGGGTCGAAAACAACCTGCAGCATTCCCATTCTGTCGCGCAGGTCGACGAAAATTACGCCACCATGATCGCGACGGCGATTGACCCATCCGCAGACGCTGATCTGCTGATCGATGTGTTGCTGGGTGAGTTCACCACAGTAATGCGTGCGCATAGTGACCGGTCCGGATTACCTGATATTGTTAGAAGCGCCCGCAATGAATGGCAGGCGCGAGAGTCCTAGGCGGCAGCCTCTTTGTCGGCAGCGCCTTTCTTGCCATCGGCTTTCGAGGCACCGTTTGCGGCCGTCTTGTCTGATTTGGCAGACGTGTCTTTTTCGACGCTGTCGCCTTTCGATATGTTCTTCTGCTTGTCCGATTTGAAATCGGTTTCGTACCATCCGGATCCGCTCAACCTGAATCCGGGAGCCGATATTTTTTTCCTGAGCGCGCCGCGCTCGCAAGCCGGACAATCCTGCAACGGTGTATCACTCATTTTCTGTAACGTTTCGAACTCGTGCCTACACTCGTTGCATACGTACTCGTAAATTGGCATGGCTGTCTCCGATAAACTGTCCCGAACGCTGCCGAATCTGGCGGCCGGCTCGATCAAAAAGGCACCGGATTTTATAATAGTCCCGGTCAATTTCCAACATCCTGACCCGTCCTAAATAGGGATATCTGCCTCAAACACAATGCTTTACCTGAAATAAGACAAATAGTTTCCTTCCAGGTCGAACACCAGCCAAATCCGCCCGTAGCGGCCGCCGAACGGCGCGATCAGCACTTCGTCCTCGGATTTCTTATTCTGCTGCAACCACGTCCGGTAGGAATCCCGCTCATCATAGTAATCCAGACGATCGCCAAACAATACCTGGCGCTCCCTGAGCGCCTGTTTCAGCTTCGCCTTCGGCCGATACAGATTGAGTTGGGCATGCTCTAATACCTGTTCCTCGAGCTTGATTCGGTTGATCTCGGCAATACCCTCTTCGGTGGTCGGCATCTCCGCGAAGATGATCGGGGGGTGCTCGTCGCTATACTGTCGCAGATCTTCCAGCGACTTCAGCCTGCCGCCGTATTGTTGCGGAATCGCCGAAAGCACGAATTCATCGATCATTACAATGGCGACCGGGCGCTGGGTATAGGTCGCGTATACGCCATAGGCGAGCGCGCCAAACTGGATCACGACGATTGTCAGCAGGTCAAACAGGATTTCGCGCCGGCTCTTGCGCAGGTCGAAGATCAGGAACGTAATCAGCGGCCCGAGTACCAGGTCCACGGCCGCGACCAGCCGGATTCCCTGCCATCCGCCGTCAACTTCGAAATATGGCTGCGGGTACCAGTTGTAGTAAATCTGGTAAACCAGGTAGACGAATACCGCAAGGCTCATACACAAGTGTATCGCGGTTGCTTTTAACTTGGTTATGAGTAAAGGTTTGGTGAATTTCATTGACGATCCGTTTCGTGCAGACATCAATTTATAGCGGCTTATATGACATCAGAGACAATAAATTTCAATATCGCAACCGCCTACAATCGACTCAGGGTACATCAGCGGCAGGGCCTGTTCGAGCTTTACAGCGACGATAACGCCTTGCAAAGTGTCGTCGACCTGCGGGCCCCGCACCAGCTCATGCTAAAAAACCTGGAACATTTGATGGCGGTGCTGCTGTTTATCCCCGCACCCGGAAAAATCCTGCTGCTTGGCACCGCCGCCGGTTCGATGCTGCATTACCTGCGTTACTATTTGCGCCAATCCCGGATCACCGCCGTCGATATCGATGCCGAGCTCGTCGAGAAGCTGCTGCAAATGCAGGTACTACCGCCGGCCGCCGACGGGCTCGACTATGTATTCGACGATGCGGCCCATTTCATCGCCCATAGCAATCAGTCCTACGACCTGATCCTGGTCGATATTTTCACCGGCGCGCAGTCCCCACGCTGGCTGCTCGATAAAAAATGCACCGACAGGCTGCACGGGCTACTCAGCGTAGACGGGGCGCTTGCCTACAACCTTTTGATCGACAGCGAGCACGACTTCAAGTTGTTTTACCGGGACCTGCGCCTGGTGTTTAAGCGGCAAACGCTGTGCCTGCCGGTCAAGGATTTCGAAAACTCCATCGCTTTCGGTATCCGCCATGTCGTGCCGAAGCGCGATATGCAGTGGTACCTGCGGCACGCGACCGAACAATCAGAGCAACTGGGGATCGATTTCCTGCCCATTCTGTCGCTTATCTACAGCACCAACCCGGCAGGCCACGGCGTCATATAGCCGGCATTGACAGGGGCCAGGCGCGTGACCACGCGGGCGCTGGTAGCAAGCACCGTCGCCCGATCTTGCGGACGTCGTTCAGGGAGTCGTCTTGCGACTGTACTTGTTCCGGGACAAAGCGCGGCAGTGCGAACAGGACTACTGGTTTTTACCGCCGCCCCGACACCTCGGTGAATCCGCGACCGCGCCCTGGCGCGCCTGCCACTCCTCCGGGGTCAGGGTATGCAGCGCCAGTGCATGTATTTGCCGCAGCTCCTGTTCGAGCGTCTTGTTGACCATGCGGTGACGCTTGATCAGCATCTGGTCCCTGAAGGTATCGCTGACGATGGTGACCTTGAAATGGGATTCCGAGCC
>JAOTUD010000324.1 GCA_029864065.1 Gammaproteobacteria bacterium
GAACAGCAGCCGGTTCCACGCACCGATGGCGACGACATCGCAGGGCAGGCCGCCGCGCAGGTAAAGCTGTTTCAGCAACGGCGTGATCAATACCATGTCGCCGAATGCGCCGAAGCGGCACACCAGCGGATGAGAATCAGGCATAGTCGTGAGTGGCAGTGAAAAGCGCCGCTAGTATAACAATGCGACTGGGCAAAACATGACGACATCGTCGCGGCATTTCGAGATTCCGATACCCCGGGCCACCGCTTGCGCGGGAATGGCGCCAGAAATCATCCCCGCGCAAGGTCTCCCCCGGCCCACGAGCCGGGGCGGGGATCTTATAATCGTGGTGCTATTAGAAGACCCCGGATAATTGCCGCGCAATTTCCGGGATGACGCCTGCGGCGTCACTTGTAATCCTGGTAGGACTTTTCCTCGACGATGGTCGAGTTCAGGTGCAGGTTGACCTTTTTCTTGGCATTGGCGCGGTCGTCGTTGGTGACGTAAACCGCGCGCGCGAGTTCGATGAAGCGCTCGCCGAAACGCTTGTTGCGTTCCTCGTCGCGAATATCGTCCTCGATTTCCCAGAGCGCCTCGTTGATCGATTTCAACTCCGCGGTCAGCGCGCTAATGACAGCGTCGGGCTCGACGGTCTCGTCCCAGATTCTGCTCAGCATCGCGAGTTCGGTTTTGACGTTGGCGACCTTGGCCGGATCGCCGATGCGTTCCGCCTTGATCTGCAGAATGGTTATCTTGTCGAGCAGCTCTCCGGGAGAGATCGGGATCTGGATTTCGTTCATGGCGTGGCCCAGTATTTAGTGGCGGGCATATTAACCGCGCTGTCGGCTCAGCTCAACCGGAATCGGGCGATTAGCACCGGCAGCAGCATCAGGTTGGCGACCAGCGCGGTGATCATCGCCATCCCGCACAGGATGCCGAAGTAAATCGTCGGAATGAAGTTCGACAGCGCGAGGATCGAGAACCCGAGCACCACGGTGACCGAGGTATAGTACATCGCGCGCGCGATACTGTCGTGACAGCGCCCGATCGCCGCCCAGTAGTTGCGGTCCTGCAGGAACTCGCCGCGAAAGCGGTGCACGTAGTGGATCGAGTCGTCGACGCCGATACCGATATTGATCGCGGCGATGGTAATCGTCATGATGTCGAGCGGTATGCCGAACCATCCCATCAGGCCGAGAATCAGGCCGGCGGCGATCAGGTTCGGTACCAGCGCCGCGAACGCCAGGCGCACCGCGCGGAACAGCAGGATGAACATCAGCAGGATGGCGACGAATACCGCGCCGAGGGTCAGAATCTGCGAGCGGAACAGGCTTTGCAGCAGGTTGTTGTAAAGCACCGCCACGCCGGAAACGGTGACCTGCTCGGGATCGAGTCCAAACTCGCTGGTCAGGTCGGAATATATCTTGTCGATCAACTGCTGGCGGCGTAGCGACTCGCTCGATTCGTACAGGCGAATGCTGAAGCGCAGCTGGTTGCCGTCCGCCGACAGGTAGGGGTAGATCAGGGCTTTCTTGACTGCTTCCGGCAGGCGCTTGTAAACCACCGCGAGCTTGAAATCGCTATAGGGTTTGCCGTCGTTCAGCGACTCCAGCATCTTGATGCCGGTGTGCACCGACAGCACCTTGCCGGTTTCCGGCAGTCCGTCGAGGTACCGGTGAAACTTCTCGACCTCCTGCAAGCCGTCGCGGTTGAACCAGTAGCTGTTCGACGTGATGTCGCCGTTATCGAAGAATTCGCCCTCCTGCAGAATCTCGTTGGCGGGCGCGTCGATAATCACGTCCATCGGCGTGGTGCCGCCGAGCTTGGTATCGATCAAGGTCATCCCCTGGTAGATCTCGGTATCGTCCTTGTAGTAATCGATAAAGCGGTTCTCGACCGAGAGCCGCGGGATCCCGGTCAGCGCGACGACGATCAGCCCGACGAATATCAGCAGGGTCGCGCGCATGCGGTGCTGGATGAAATGCGCGATCGAGGCGGTTACCTTGCCGGTCAGGTCTTTTTTGGCAGGGGTGTTCAGGCGCGGCAGCAGCATCAGCGCCGCCGGGAACAGCGTGAAAGCCAGCACGAAAGAAACGGTGATGCCGATGACCATCATCCAGCCGAAATCGATGACCGGGCGAATGCCGCTGACCAGCAGCGAACCGAAGGCGACTATGGTCGTGACCGCGGTATAGAAACTCGGCGTGAACTTGCTGTGCACGGTCTCCGTGACCAGCTGGTACTGGTCGGCATCGGGCTTGATCGTCGCCAGCTCGCGGTAGCGCACCACGAGGTGGATAATCAGCGACAGCGTAATGATCAGTAACAGCGATATGAAATTCGACGATACCACCGTTACCGGCCATTGTGCCCAGCCGAGGTAGCCCAACATCGCCATCGCGCTGGTCAGGCACACCGCGAGTGGCAGTACCACCCAGCGAACATGCTTGAACGAGAAAGCCAGGATAATCACGATAAACAGCACTACCCCGACGCCGAACACCTTCAGGTCGCTGCGGATAAACTCGATCGAATCGGAAGTGATCATCGGCACCCCGCCGAGGTACAGCGTCGCCCGGTCGCGATAGCCGTCCATGATGCTGCGCACGTCGGCAATGGTTTGCTCGATCTTGAGTTTCTGCGCCTTGTTCTCGACCTGGATTTGCGCGGACAGATCGTCTATCCGGGCGCGGAAATCCGGCAGCGAGTCGGCCTTTTCGTAAAGCTTGTCGCGGTTGTTGACCAGGTCGGCCAGGCGCCGGTTGGTGACGAGGTTTACCTGCATCGCCGTGGTGTCGCCCTGGCTGTTGACCAGCAGGTTTTCGTACAACGGGCTATTTCGCATTTCCTGCTCGGCGAGCGCGATATCGACATCGGCGCTTTCCAGCGTGCGTACGTTTCTCGCTATTTCAGCCAGCGTCAGCGGCGGGCTGTCGACCAGCGGCACGTCGAGCAGGCTGACCACCGAGTCGACCTGCTCGAGCGCGGCCAGTTCAACGCGCAGGCGGGCGATGTCGGCCAGCACCTCGGCGCTGAACAGTTCGCCCCGCGGGCTATAGGTGACGATAAGAAAATCGTCGGAACCGTACTGCTCGCGGATGCTGCGGTAGTATTTCAGGCTGCTGTCGTTTTCCAGCACCAGCGAGTCGGCCGACGCGTCCAGCTCGAAATCGGGGATATAGAGCAGGAAATAAACGATGGCGGCGGTCAGGACGATCAGCGTCGCCAGCGGCTGCTTCAGCACCATCCGGTCGTAGGCCGAGATAAAGCCGGAGAACATCAACTCAGGTTTAATCTTCATGCAACGCGTAGCAGCTGGCGCTGAAGCGGCGGTAGCCCCATTGGTATTGCTCCGGGTGCTGCCTGACCAGTGACTCGATTTGATCGTTCATATACTGTGCGCTTTCCCTTTCTGCGGCGGCCAGCCGTCGGTGATCGAGCGGCTGGATCTCGAGGTTAAACTCACCGGGCGGCGTGGCGCGGCACATGCTGGCGATGAATACATCACAGTCTAGCTTGCTGCACAGATTTCGCACCAGCGACGTGGTGGGCGCGCTGCGGCCAAAGAACTGCGATTCGACGCCGGCCTTGTTCATGCCGGGTTTCTGGTCGGGCAGGATCATCAGGCTGTCGCCCCGTTGCAGGCCGACCAGCAGTTCGCGCAGGCCGCGCATCCCGGTCGGCACCAGCCTGCCGCCGCTGCGCGCCCGCGCCGCCGTGATGTAGCAGTCGAGCGTCGCGTCGTTGCGTTTCTTGTAGAGCATTATCGCGTTGCAGTATTGCCCTAGCCAAATCGCCAGCGTTTCCCAGCTGCCGAGGTGCGGCGCGATGATGATGCGTCCCTGGCTGCCGCGAGCGAATTCCGCGCAGATATCGGTCGATGTGATGCTGGACAGGACCCGGTCGACCGGCCAGTGCCAGACCGCCGCGAGCTCGACCAGCGTGTAACAGGTATGCCGGATCGATTCGCGGTAGAGCCTCTGCCGCTGTTGCGCTTCGAGGTCGCCGAAGCAAAGCTCGATATTTTCGCGGGTTTGCCGCGATATCTGGTTCGGGGTATTGCGCACCAGCAGGCCCATCAGGTCGGCAAGTCGGTACTGTCCGCGCAGCGAGAGATGCGACAGCAGTGCGAACAAATGCTGGATTGGTGGCTTGCGCAAGTTATCGTGATTGCTCGATCTTGGCCCAGCTATCGCGCAGCGTCATGGTGCGGTTGAAAATCGGTTCTTCAGGGCTTGAATCATAGTCGCTGATAAAGTATCCCATGCGCTCGAACTGGTAGGCGATCGGGTTGTCGGTCAGCTCGATCGCGGGCTCGAGCCTGGCGTTTGGCATGACGATATTGGATTCGGGATTGAGCGCCTGGTGAAAATCGGCGGCC
>JAOTUD010000325.1 GCA_029864065.1 Gammaproteobacteria bacterium
CCGTCTGCGCATGTACGATCTCGGATGCCTGAAACTTCACCCTGCAAAGCAAAATTGCCGGCCTTTGTGCGAGCGTTGCCTTACCCTCTCAAAGGTCATGCCAATTCATGCATTAAATTCAATTGATCCACGCAATAAGTATCTCTACCTTGCCAACAACGTATCCTTTGCCAGATTCACCCTGGCGGCGAGATAAGCGGATCCGCCGCGGTCCGGGTGCAGTTTCTGCATCAGCCGGCGGTGCGCCTCGATAATCTCGGCTTCGCCGACGTCGGATGACAGTCCCAGTACCCGCAGCGCCTCTTCGCGCGACATCTCGCCCGCTCCGCTGGGAGTCTGCCGTTGCCCTTGCGCGCCGGCCTGTTGTTGCCAGGTGTCTGCATACACCCGGTCCAGGTAGGCTTGCAGCAAGGCAACCGACTCTTCGTCATCCTGGCATTCGCGCAGCAATTGCAGCAAGGCTTCGAGATTCAGTTGGTTGAGCGTCCTGCCCTTGAACCGTCCCGCCAGGATTTCGCCGTCGATGTCTCCTGAATCGTGGTTCAGCGTCATGCGGATATACCTGCTTTGCACGGTAGAGGTTTGCCCGCTGCTCGGTTGCGGCCCTGGTTTTGCGGCACCCATGCCAGCCAGCATACGTTTGAGCAGCGGAATACCGCCGAGCAAGGTCAGCAGGCCGCGCATGAACGGCAGCATTGCGGCAAACACCGCCGCCAGCCAATGCGCCCGCCCGGTGAGCACCAGCGCCAGCAATCCCAACGCCAGCAGGACCGCCAGCCATTGCCAGAAAACCCTGGACGGCTGGCGCCACAACCAGCGCAAAAAGAGGAACAGTCCAGCCGCCAGGCCGAGCAGCAGTAGCAGCCGCGCCACGGGTCAGTCCTTGCCCAACTGGCGGGTCAGTTTCCGCACAACCTCGCTGCGATCCCTACTGAAATCCTGCAAGGCTTGCTGGCCGCCGGCGGCGTATACGGCGACCGCGCTCAACAGGTCGCGCAATTGACCGGCGCTGGACGCATCGAAGGAACAGTAGGCGCCGCGGGTCAGGCGCGCGATCTCTATGAACGCCCGTTGCGCCACAGGCTCCGCGCCTTCGTGAAACAGGAAAGCGGGTACCCCGAGCATCCCCAGCTCGCCCGCCAGATGGCACAAGCGGTCAACGTCCTCTTCCATGCAGTCGCCGACGAACACCAGCGCCTGCACTTTTTTTTGTTTCGTTTGCTCGATTGCCTGACGCAATACCTTTTCGATCTGTGTGCGCCCGCCCCGGCAGGACACGCCGGTCATGCGTTGCAGCAGCGCATCCGCGGAGGACAGCCACGGGCTCGCCTCGAACTCGCCGAAGCCACGGTAGTAGCAAAGCTGAATATCCAGGCCGCCGAGCGCCGCGGTTTCGGTGAACATCTCGCCCTGAATCTGGCAGGCCCGGTCCCAGGTGGGTTCTCGACTGGCGGTGGCGTCGAGCGCAAACATCAATCGCCCGCGCTGCTGGCCGGATTTGACCACCGGCATCGACCTGACCTGTTCCACGAACGCGTCGATCGCGGATTTGCTTGATTTTTGCGGAAGATCTTTGTCTGCGCCTGCCATGAAATCCGTCTTTGGACAGTAATTCAGGGGATAGTATACCTGTTTCCCGGGCGACGGTTTTCAAGCTCGAATCAGGCCAGTCTGTCCCGCGAAAAGACCGATGCGGAGCTTCGACCACGACGCACTGACTCAGGAGAGAAATCGGGAATTTGTGCCCCTCTCCCACCATCGCATCAATAAACCGTCTGCCGATTCCTGCAGCACGATGCCCAGTCTCTCCGGAAGCGGTTTCTTCTCCACGTACCTGACCTCGAACACGTCCGATTGCGCGCAGGCCCGGGCGATGTATTCGTCGCTGGTAGTCAATTCGTCGACCAGGGCCAGGTCCAGCGCGCGCTGGCCAAACCAGGATTCTCCCGTGGCGACCCGCGCCATATCGAGCGCGGGTCGGTGCTGTACCACGAATTCCTTGAACAGCAGGTGCAGGTCCTCGATTTCCTCGGTGAACTTCTCCCGCCCCTTGTCGGTGTTCTCGCCCAGCATCGTCAGGGTGCGCTTGTATTCGCCCGCTGTAATCATCTCGAAATCGATGTCGTTCTTCTTCAACAGGCGATTGAAATTGGGTATCTGGGCGACCACGCCGATTGATCCGAGGACGGCAAAAGGTGCAGCCAGGATTTTATTCGCCACGCAGGCCATCATGTAGCCGCCGCTGGCGGCGACTTTATCGACGCACACGGTCAGGCCGACGCCGTGTTCCTTGATGCGCTGCAACTGCGAGGACGCGAGCCCGTATGCATGCACCATGCCGCCGCGGCTTTCGAGGCGTAAGACTACCTCGTCGCTGGCGCGCGCCAGGGACAACACCGCGGTAATTTCCTGTCGCAGGCGAGACACCGCCGAGGCCCTGAGGTCGCCCTTAAAATCGAGCACAAAAACCCTGGGTTTTGCGTCTGCACTGGTTTTCCCGGCGGCGCCGCGTTTGGCGGCCTGCTTGAGCGCTTTCCTGCGGGCCTTGCGCTCGAGTTTTTGCGCCTTCCGTTTTTGCTTGAAATGCAGTTTGAAAGCTTCCGGATCGGATATCCCGGCATCGATGGCATCGCGCATGGCATCGAGCTCGTCGTTGATCCTGGTGGTCTCGATATGGCCTTTCATCGATTTCCTGACCCGACGGGTGGCGATAACCGTCGCCACGACGATAACCAGTATGGCAATGACCAGGGTGGCCAGCTTGGCGGCAAACAGGCCGTATTCAAAAAAGAATTCAGTCACGCTTTTTCTCCTGTTGAGCGGGTTGTGATTCGGCACGCATGATACCCGGTTGCCGGCGCGCACGATAATTCGATGCCGATCGCGACATACGACCGCATGAAAATAGAGATATGGTGACAGTTAACTTTTTTACAAATTAAAGTATCTATCACCTTAATCTGGCAGCTGAATCAGTGTATTCTCCGCTTAATTCCACACCCGGAAAAACCACCACCTGGGCGACTAACTGCGGGGAGAGAAGTGCATGAATATTAAAGTGTCACGCTATCGAACGGCCATCGCGCTTCTGTTCCTGCTCGGATCAATTCCCTGCCAAACGCCTGCCCTGACTATTGACGTTACTCGGCTGGATGACGATCGATTGCAGGTTGTGCTTGACGATATCGACCCAATCGACGGACGAGTCTACACCCTGGACCGCGACGCAGGGGAGATTACCTTTGGCGACGGCAACCGGGGCACCCGACCACCGTCCGGTCGCAGCGGCGTTCTCGGCGCCTACCGGTTCGGCGACGGTGGGTCCGTATTCAATGAATTCGATCTGCTTGGCGTAAACTTTCCGTTGCCGATAGAGGTTGCAGCGCTGCTGGACCCCAAGGCAGAAGACGAAGACATCAATTTCGTGCTGGCGGGTGTCCGGGCATTGAAGTTCGAGCTGACCAGCGAGGAATTCAATGTAGTCGCCGCGGAGTTCGCGGTTATCCCCTTGCCAACCTCCCTCGCGCTCATGTTCTCGGCGATCGTCGGGCTGGGTATCACCGGGTATTGGACGAAGGTACAAAAATAGAAAACGGGCGAAAAGGGTAAATACCCACCAGAGAGCAGTTATTTTCAGATTAGTGGAAATTACTCTCTGACACCTATTTCCCAATATCCGTCTTTGCACTTGTCCCCGCATCTCCCCCGCTCGGAGCGTACAATGGCTCCGCCACGACTCGCGCCGGGTACATTTCGCCGTTTATATCCGCTAATAGAGTGACAGTTAACATATTTCCGAATTAAGTTAACTGTCATCCTGGCTTCTAAAATATAAACAGGCAGATGACTCCCGGTATTCGCATCTTGCGTTATTCGCTTTAGCCGTCTATATAAAATGAATATAGACGCTTTGTCGACCTCGAAGATTTCCACACAGGCCGGCGCAGGCCATTAAAGTAACCAGTATCCCTATCCGTTGGAGTCAAAAATGAATATCGTCGGCAGAGTCATCACTCTTTTATTTATATCCATAGCGACCGGCTGCGCAATCAGCCATCCGCAAAGCGCGAGCGAATTCCGGCAGGGAGTGCCGGGCGCATTTCTGGCGAAAGTGGAAAAATACGAAGTTTCGCAGCCCTTCGAACAGGTTGCGTCGCGCTTCGAGAAAATGGCGCCCAGGTGCCTCGACAAGACCATCCGGACGACCTCGCAAACCACGACCAGTTACCAGGTCATCGTCACCGATTACAATCCCACGGTTATCGTGCATAAAGACCGGGCGGAACTGCATATTCAGCAGGATCACCTGCAGGGCGTCATGAATGTTTCCGAGGTACCCGCGGGTGGCTATTACCTCATG
>JAOTUD010000327.1 GCA_029864065.1 Gammaproteobacteria bacterium
CGATCGAATGCAGGTCCCATGCGTCGGCCGCGCTGCCTTTTACCCGGTCGGTTAGCGCAGAAAATTTCATCATGACTGCCAGCCAGGCTTCAATTCATCGAGTAATGGCAGGATCCAGGGTTTGTGTGCTTCCAGTTCCGCGCGGCTGAGGCCGGTCAACTCGTAGGGCAGTACCAGCCAGTCGTCGCTGCGGTGCAGATAGTAGTCGGGAGCCGCCGCGGGATCATCGGATTCACCGCGGTAGTAAAGCACCGCGACGCGCACGTCCCGGGCCATATTGCGTTTGTTCTTGGCGTGCAGGCGTTCGATCACCGCGCGCACGCTGCGCCCGGTGCCGTAGACGTCGTCGACGAGCAGCAGCGAATCGTCGACATTCAGATTTTCGAACAGGTATTGCAGGCCGTGGGCGCGCATCTGGCTGCCCTGCCGAAGTTGCCGGAAGTAATCGTCGCGCCCCTGGTAGGAAGTGCGGATCGCGATATGGTCGGTTTCGACACCGAGGTACTGCAGGCATTCCTGCACGTAAATGCCGACCGTCGAGCCGCCGCGCCAGACGCCGACGATGAAATTCGGGCGAAATCCGCTCTGGTAAATTCGCACCGCCAGCCGGTACGAATCCTCGAGTAAATCCTGCTCCTCGATAAAGCGTTTGTGCATTGAATCCGCGCCTCCCCCGGCAGCTGTGATATTCTTGCGAAGCCTACCAAGCGACCCGGATTAATGCACGCAGGATGACGCAAAAACAGTATTTATCGGCGCAGCGACTGCTCGAGGACTCGTTTCGTCTCGGTGCCAACATCATCGAGGATGGATTTAGGCCGACCATGATGATCGCGATCTGGCGCGGCGGGGTGCCGATGGGCATCGCGATACAGGAGCTGCTCGCCTGGTACGGTATCGACACCGACCATATCGCGATCCGCACCTCGTCGTATAGCGGGATCGATGGTCAGTCGCACGAAATCCGCATCCACGGCATGAATTACCTGGTCAAGAACTGCAGCCACGACGATAGCCTGCTGATCGTCGACGACGTCTTCGATACCGGGCTGACGATCGAGGCGGTCATCGCGCACCTGCGGCAAAAGGCCAGGCTCAATACGCCGCACGATATCCGCGTCGCGGTTCCCTACTACAAACCGACGCGCAACCAGACCGCGCGCGTGCCCGATTATTTCCTGCACGAAACCGCGCAATGGCTCAAGTACCCGCATTCGCTGGAAGGGCTCAGCGTGGACGAGGTCGCCGCCAACCGGCCGGAGTTATACGAAATCATCAAGGATCAGCTGGGCTCGCGACCTGTGAAATGACGGCATGCTGGCCCGCCGCGGCGCTTTGCCGCAGCTTCAGGAACAGGCAGATCGTTGCCGAGGCCAGCGCCATCGAGGCCGCCGCGATGAAGGCATACTCGAGTTCGAATTCGCCGACCAGGCCGGCCAGCAGCGCACCGAACATGCCGACGCCATCGAGCACGGTAAACACGATGCCGAGCGTGGTCGACTCCGACTTCCCGGAATACTCCACCGCGGCCGCGATGATGACCGGACGCACCGCGGTCAGGATCGCGATCCCGGGCAGCAATCCGATCACGGCCCAGTACAGGCTGCTGCTCAGGCCGGCAAACAGCGCGAAAAAACTGGCGGCAAAAAGCGCAATAAGTATCAGGGGCTTACGCCCCCGGCTGTCGCTGTACCTGCCGCAAAAAGGCTGGAACATCGTGCCGATCAACAGGATAGAGGCAAAGATCAGTCCCGCGTAAAACGGCGATAACCCGTGCTCGCTCTGAAAGTAAAGCGGCGCCATCGCCAGCTGCGCCATCAGCGCCATGTTGTAAAGAATCATGACCAGCATCAGCGCGATACCGGCCGGTCGAAACCATTGCCGCGCCATGCCGCGAAAGTCGATGCGCGTGACCTCGCCGGGGCTATCGCGACTGATGCGCGTCGCCACCGGGATGAATAACAGGCCCATCAGCAGCGCCGGTATCACCAGGATTTGCAGCGTGGTCTGCCAGTCGAAAAAGCCGAGCAGAAAACCGGTGCTGAGCGGCGCCAGCACCTCGGCGCCGACGCTGCCGCCGACGGCATGGATGCCGAGCGCCTGCGCCCGCCGCCCCGGCAATTCCTTGACCAGCACCCCGGTCGCGACCGGATGCCAGAAAGCATCCCCCATGACGCCGAGGGCCAGCAGCAGCGTAACCACCCAGAAGCCCGGCGCCAGCGTGGCGACGAAATAACCGATCGCGACCCACCAGAAACTCAACAGCATCAGGAATCCAGGGCGCGTGGAACGATCCGATATCACCCCGGCCGGGATATAGGCAAGCCCCGCGCCGATACCGTTGACGGTCAGCAGCAGCCCAACCTCTGCCGGCCCGAGCCCCATGCTTGCCGCGATCGCGGGCGCCAGCAGCCACAGGGTTCCGGCGACCCAGTCGTTGGTCATATGCCCCAGCGCCAGCGCGCCGAGCAGAAACCGGTGATGCCTGCTAAATTTTTCGAGCGCCATCACCGTTGCCGAGGCTGTGCGTCCTCAGCCTTTCGTAGTATGGCTGATGATGCTGTAAAAATTCGCGTAGTCGCGGCGTATCAGCGCAAAGCGTTTCGAAGCGGGCGCCTGCCTGTTCAAGATTTACCACCGGCTGCCTGATACCACTGGAACCGACCACGCCCCGATGCCAGCCCCGCACGTATTGCCAGTCGGCGGGAGTGGAATCTAGATCCCAGGACAGCGCCTGTTCGCGATAGTCGAGTCCGAGCGCTCCCCAGAAGCATCGCATCGCGGCCGCGGTATCCGCCTGCACCGCCTCTGCCTCGAGCACCAGGCTGTTGTCGATGCCCATTTGCACGAGCCCGTCATACTGCCGCCACTGCGCCTCGATGCCGATCTCGTCGCGCGTTACATCGGGGTCGAGCCGGTAATAGGACATGATCGACAGCATCGGGTTGCGGATCAGGAAACAGTGGCGCACGCGATGACAAAAGTCGGCGTCGTCGAGGATTTCCGGCATGACGTAGTAGCTCATATCCTTGGCGAACACGGGAGACCGCGACGCGCGTTGCAGGATCAGGTCGCGGGTCGCGGCATAGCTGATCGGGTGACCCTGTTCGCTATCGAAGAGCGGCAGCCCCTTGCCGCTGCGCTCGAGGTAATAGTAATGCAGGAAGGGTTCGTGCAGGCAATCGAAATCCCCGCGTTCCCGCATCACGCGCTCGATCGCGGTCGACATCGACCTCGGGTGCGCCCACAGGATGATGACAGGATTCATGATACCGTCTTGCGCCGTGCGGTCATCGCCGCCTCGATTCCGGGAAAGTAGAATAACAGCGACGCAGCGCGGATCAACATGAAAAACAGCAATCCCGCGAATAGCCCGTGGTTGCCGAAAGCGGGCACCGACCATTCGAGGAACAGGAGGTAGGCCAGTAGCGAGACGATCATCGAATTGCGCATTTCGCGCGTGTGACCGGTACCGATGAAAATGCCGTCGAGTTCGAAGCTCCATACCGAGACCAGTGGCGATATCACCATCCACGGCAGGTAAGCGAGCGCTGTCAGGGCGACTGCGTCGATGCCTGTAAACACCGCAATGATGGCCTCGCCGAAAAGGTAATAGGCAATAGCGGCGAGCAACGCGATCACCAGGCCCCAGGCGCTGGTATAGACGACCGCGCGGCGAAACAGGCTTCGACGGCCAGCGCCGTAGGTGCTGCCCGCCATTGCCTCGACCGCGTGTGCGAAGCCGTCGAGCCCGGCAGCCATGATGCTCTGCAGGTGCATGAGGATCGCGTTGGCGGCGAGGATGATTTCGCCCTGTTTCGCTCCCAGCGCGGTGAAATAGCTGAACGCGAACAACAGGCATAGCGTGCGGATGAAGATATTGAAATTGGCCGTAAACAGCAGCAGCAACGCGCCGCGTTCGAGCAGCCGGCCGCGGTCGTAATGCGCCAGGGCCGTCGAAATCTGCCGGCGCAGCAGGTAAAAACCGACCGCCACGGCCAGGTACTCGGCCAGCACCGAAGCCAGCGCGACGCCCTCGACTCCCCAGTCGAAACCGAGCACGAACAGCAGGTCGAGCAACAGGTTCGTGATATTGAGCACCAGTTGCAGCACGAAGGCTGCGCGCGTGTCGTGCATGCCGATGAAAATGCCGCTGAAGGCGTACACGCACAGCACCGCGGGCGCGCTCCAGATGCGGATCCGTGCGTAGTCGGCCGCCAGCCCCTCGACCCCGGCGCTGCTGTCGAGCAGGTACAGCGCGAAGTCGATAATCGGCCGGCCCAGGGCGATCGTCAGCAAGCCGAGACCGAAAGCGAGCACCAGCACCCGCAGCAGCGTATCCGCAAA
>JAOTUD010000326.1 GCA_029864065.1 Gammaproteobacteria bacterium
AAAAGCCCTGCTGCATGCGTACGGCCGTGACCGCCGCAGGTGCTGCAGGTATCGGGCGAAGTGCCGGGCCTGGCACCGCTGCCAGAACAGGTGGTGCAATGCTTTAAGGTCGGAACACGAATTTTTACCGTGGTGCCGGCGACCGCGCCCTCGAGGCTCAGCTCGAGATTGTATTGCAGGTCCGCGCCCTTGCGTACGCGCGAGCGTCCGCCGCCGCCAAAGATATCGCCGAAGATATCGCTGAAGGCATCGCCGAAACCTCCGCCGCTGAATCCTCCGCCTCCGACGGAATGGTCGACGCCGGCGTGTCCAAACTGGTCGTAGGCGGCGCGTTTATCGTGGCTGGACAGCACGTCAAAGGCTTCCTTGGCTTCCTTGAAACGATGCTCTGCCTCCTGATCGTCAGGATTGCGATCGGGGTGGTATTTCATCGCCAGTCGGCGAAACGCCTTTTTTATGTCGGCATCCGAGGCGGAGTTGGATACCTCGAGAATTTCGTAATAATCGCGTTTTGACATTGACTCGCTTCTTTAAACAGCAAAAACCTGGCGCGATAAATCGCGCCAGGTTCATAACGGCTTGAATCAGGCCATTATTTCTTTTCGTCTTCTTTTACTTCCTCGAATTCGGCGTCGACCACATCGTCACCGGCATTCGACTGCGCCGAGGCGTTGGCATCAACCGGATCCGGGCCGCCTTCGCCCGCACCCGCAGAGTAAGCTTTTTCGGCCAACTTGCTGGAGGCCTCGGCGAGCGCATTGGTTTTGGCCTCGATTTGCTCCCTGTCGGAACCCTCCAGCGTCTTCTTCAGATCCTCGATCGCCGCTTCGATCTTCGACTTGTCCTCGTCGTCGACCTGCTCGCTCAGGTCCTTGAGCGATTTCTCGGCGGCATGGATCATCGCGTCGGCCTGGTTGCGGATTTCGACGGTTTCGCGATGCTTGCGATCTTCGTCGGCATGCGCTTCCGCATCCTTGACCATCGCTTCGACTTCATCGTCGGAAAGCCCGCTGGAGGCCTTGATCACTATCTTCTGTTCCTTGCCGGTCGCCTTGTCCTTCGCGGACACGTTGAGTATGCCGTTGGCATCGATATCGAAGGTGACCTCGATCTGCGGCACGCCGCGCTGTGCCGGGGGAATATCCGACAGGTCGAAACGCCCCAGCGACTTGTTGGCGGTCGCTACGTCACGCTCGCCCTGCAGCACATGCACGGTCACCGCGGTCTGGTTGTCCTCGGCGGTAGAAAAGGTTTGCGATGCCTTGGTAGGGATCGTCGTATTCTTTTCGATCAGTTTGGTCATGACCCCGCCCAGGGTCTCGATTCCAAGCGACAGCGGGGTGACGTCGAGCAGCAGTACGTTTTTAACGTCGCCGCCGAGCACGCCACCCTGAATCGCCGCACCGCAGGCGACAGCCTCGTCCGGGTTGACGTCGCGACGGGGCTCGCGTCCGAAGAAGTTCTTGACCACCTCCTGTACCTTCGGCATGCGGGTCTGGCCACCGACCAGGATAATATCGTTGATATCCGATACCGATACGTTAGCGTCGTCCAGGGCGACCTTTAAAGGATCGATGGTGCGCGCGATCAGGTCGTCGACCAGCGACTCGAGCTTGGCACGGGTGATTTTCAGGTTAAGATGCTTCGGCCCCGACGCATCGGCGGTGATATACGGCAGGTTGACATCGGTTTGCTGGCTCGAGGAAAGCTCGATCTTCGCCTTCTCAGCCGCTTCCTTGAGCCGCTGCATCGCCAGCGGGTCGCCACGCAGATCCATGCCCTGATCTTTCTTGAAGGCATCGGCAAGATAGTCGATCAGGCGCATGTCGAAATCCTCGCCACCGAGGAAGGTGTCGCCGTTGGTAGACAGTACTTCGAACTGGTGCTCCCCATCGACTTCGGCAACCTCGATTATCGAAATATCGAAAGTACCGCCACCGAGGTCGTACACCGCGATTTTCTTGTCGCCGGACGACTTGTCCATGCCGTAGGCGAGCGCGGCCGCGGTCGGCTCGTTGATAATGCGCTTGACCTCGAGTCCGGCGATTTTGCCGGCATCCTTGGTTGCCTGGCGCTGCGAATCGTTGAAGTATGCGGGCACGGTAATGACGGCCTCGGTAACTTCTTCGCCGAGGTAGTCTTCGGCGGTCTTTTTCATTTTTTGTAGCACGCGCGCCGAAATTTCGGGCGGTGCCATTTTCTTGCCCCTGGCTTCGACCCATGCATCTCCGTTATCGGCCTTGAGGATCTTGTACGGCACCAGGTCTATATCCTTTTGCACCGCGGGCTCGTCGAAACGACGTCCGATCAGGCGTTTTACCGCGTACAGCGTGTTGCTCGGATTGGTGACGGCCTGTCGTTTCGCCGGTTGACCAACGAGTATTTCGTCATCGCCAGTGAAAGCGACGATGGATGGGGTGGTGCGATCGCCTTCGGCGTTTTCGATAACCTTGGGTTTGCCGCTCTCCATTATCGCCACACAGGAGTTCGTCGTGCCGAGGTCTATGCCTATAATTCTGCCCATTTGTATGCTCCAAAACTGTTCATGTCAAACTTACACCCGATGTAAGGTTATTTTTTTCCGTTTCAAGCAAATCCCTGTATAAATTTCAGGGTTTACTTGGCGACTACCACCATCGCCGGGCGCACCAGCCGGTCATTTAGCAGAAATCCTTTTTGCATGACTTCGATAATGGTGTTCGATTCGGCATCCTGCGCCTCTACCATGCTGATCGCCTGGTGTTTTTCCGGGTCGAATTTCTCGCCCACCGGATCGATTTGCTGCAGACCATTTTTTTCTAGCACCTGGACGAACATGTTCATCGTCAACGCCGAGCCCTCGGTGATACCCTGCAGGGTCGCGTTTTCGGACTGCGCCGCTACCTGGCCCATTTCCATGCTGTCGATGACCGGCAGCAGTTCTTCGGCGAAGTTCTTGAGCGCGTATTTGTGCGCGTTCTCGAGGTCCCGTTCGGCGCGCTTGCGATTGTTTTCGATCTCCGCGCGCAGCCGCATCATCTGGTCCCAGTAGTCCCTGATCGTTGCCTGCGCCTTTTCCAGCTGCTGTTCGATTGATTCGGCTTCCTCTTCGATATCCCCGCTTGGCTCCGGGATGACATCTTCGAGATGAGCCTGTTCCTCGGGCTCGGTTGCCAGGGAATGTTCGTCGTCTGCATCGATATTGGTTTGTTCTGGCGACATTAACTACTCCGTTATATCAAGAATTGGCCTGGTGACTGATCCGCACGGTTCGAACCGCGGTTAATTTTTTGTGGCGTTTAAGTTATGGGTCATTTCGGGCTATTCAAGGCCGAGGTTAACAATTTTGCGGTTACATCGACTACCGGGATAACCTGCTCGTAGGCGATTCGGGTCGGGCCGATTACGCCGAGCACACCGACAATCTCGCCGTTAACCTGGTACGGCGCCCCGACCACGCTGCAATCTCGCAACACCGAATGCCCCGATTCGCTGCCGATGAAGATCTCAACACCGTTGGCCGTGGTACAGCCGTCGAGCAGTTTGAGTAGATCAGTCTTCTCATTAAATACATTAAAAAGGTTACGTAACTTATTGATATCAGATAGTTCCGCATACTCCAGCAGGTTGGATTCTCCGCTGGTTATCAAGTCTTCGTGAGCATTCAGGCTGCACAGCTCTTCCATCGCCTTGAGCACGGATTCCATGATCGCGTTGACGTCGGTGCGTAATTCGGCGAGCTCCTTGAGCAGTATCTTGCGCGCTCTTTCGAAACTGCGCCCGAGCAGGTAATGGCTTAGCGTCTGGGCGGCACGATGCAGCTCGATTTCACTGTATTCGCGATCCACGTGAATAACCTTGTTATGCACATCGTCCTTGTTAATCACGAGGATGACGAGAATACGGCGCTCGCTCAGTTTCATGAATTCGAGGTGTCTTACCTCCACGGGGGCGGTATGCGTCAACGTCACGATGCCCGCGAGGTGCGTAACCCGGGAAAGAATGTCGGTCGCGCTATGGATCAGGTCGCTGGAAGTCTTGTCGCTGCTGAAACTCTTCGATATCGCTTTTTGCGCCGACTTGGCGAGGTCGCCGACCTCGAGCAGGCTGTCGATGAAAAACCGGTAGCCGGCTTCCGTCGGGATACGGCCGGCGGAAGTATGCGGGGAATCGACCAGCCCCATATCCTCGAGCCTGGCCATGATGTTGCGTATGGTGGCCGAACTCAGGTCCAGACCCGACATCTGCGCCAGGTTCTTCGAGCCAACAGGCTGCGCGTCGCGCGTGTACGAGTTGATCAATTGCCGCAATAAAAGCTGGGCGCGTTCATCAAGTTCGTATTTTTCGGTCATCGGGTCTGATATATTG
>JAOTUD010000328.1 GCA_029864065.1 Gammaproteobacteria bacterium
CGCTCGACGAGGTCAAGCGCTGCGCGGCCAGCTGCTGCGGTGACGAGGGCATCCTCGTCAAAAAATTCGAACGCGAAGCCGGTATCCTGACCAGGTAGCCAGGATTCCCGCTTGCGCGGGAATGACTCCGCGATGTCGTCCCCGCGCAAGCGGGGACCTCGCGACGGCCGCACGCTTAAAGATTCCCGCTTGCGCGGGAATGACATCAGGTTAACGAATCGAAGAGTTTGCGCACCGGGGTGGGCAGGCCGTGGCTTCCCAGGCTGGCGATGTCGACCCAGGCGTAGTTGTCAGTGTCAGATATATTCTGCGGCAGGTTTTCGAACTCGATGATCGCGAGCGAGATATCGAGGCTGTAATGCGTGAACTGGTGGCGGATCACGTCTTGCTGGATTGTTTGCGGTGGCTGCGTCGTCCTCAGAAAGCTCTGCTGCCATAACTCGATCGCACGCGCCCCGTCGACCTCGGGCAAGGACCACAGGCCGCCCCAGATACCGCTCGGCGGGCGCCGCCACAGCAGGAACTGGTCGCCGTGACGATGCAATAACATCAACGTATGCTTGTGCGGCTTGGCCCTGGCCGGCTTGCGTTGCGGGTAATCCGCCTGGCTGTGGTGTCGATAACTCGCGCAAATCGATTTGAGCGGACAAGCCTCGCATTTCGGCCGTGACTTGACGCATACCATCGAACCGATATCCATCATCGCCTGGTTGAACTCGGGCGCGTTTTTCGCCGGTGTCACCGACTCGGCCAGGTACCAGAGCTGTTTCATCGTTTCGCTCTGCCCGTACCAGCCCGGCACGCGGAAGCAGCGCGCGAGCACGCGCTTGACGTTACCGTCGAGTATCGGCCAGCGCTGGCCGAAGGCGAAACTCAGGATAGCACCCGCGGTCGACCTACCTATCCCGGGCAGCGCCTCGACCGCTTCGAAACTCTCTGGAAACCGGCCGTCGTGCCGGTCGCGTACAACCTGCGCCGCCTTGTGCAGGTTGCGCGCGCGGGCGTAGTAACCGAGCCCCTGCCAGTGCTGCAGCACTTCGTCGATGCTGGCGTCGGCGAGCTGTTCGACACCGGGAAAGCGCTCGATGAAATTCTGGTAATACGGAATTACCGTGCTGACCTGGGTCTGCTGCAGCATAATTTCCGACAGCCATACGCGGTAGGCGTCCTGCCGCTGCCAGGGCAGATCGTGGCGGCCGTAACGCCGGTACCAGCCGAGTACCGTGTCAGCGAAACTGGCCGCGTCGACATCCATTCACTCGAGCAGCTTTTTGAGCTTGTCCCCGAGCTTGTCCTTGGCCTTGGCTTTTTCTATTTCCAGTTTCTGCTCGAGTTCACGTTTTTTCGATTCCTCGAGCGCCTTCTTCTCGGCCGCGATCTGCTGCTTGAGTTGCTCTTTCTGCGCCTCGATCTCGGCTTTCAGTTTTGCCTTTTCCGCGTCCGCGCGCGCTTTCAGCATTTCGTCGAGCAACACGTCGATTTTGGGTCCGAGAAACGGCCCCTTGACGCTGACCGGGATTTCGAGGCCGGCGAGCTCATCGCCGCCGCCGCCTTCCTGGCCCTCGACGCTGCCGACCAGCTTGGCCCTGACCAGGTAATCGACGACCTCGGTATTCAGATCGGCGGTCCCCTCGCCGCCGACGCGCAGCAGCGGCGCCTGCAGCTTGAGATCGTCGCTCGAGAACACGCCATTGCTGATCACGCCGCTCAGTGTCAGCTCCGAGAAGTCGGTCTTCAGGTTCTGCAGGGGCGGCGGCTCCTGGCCGCGCAGCCTGGCCTTGGCGGTGTCGATCGAATGGCGTACGTTGAAACCGTGCAGGGCGCCATCGAGAAACGCGAGCTTCATCGTGCCGTTCAGGTTGCGTTTGAGCTCGCTCAGCCATTCGCCGCTGGTGGTCAGATTTACCGAGGCGTCGAAATTGCCCGAAATCGTCTCCTTGCCGGTGAAGTCCCTGAGCAGCTCGCCGACCCGGACCGCCTGCAGCGACTCGTCGACCTGGTATTTCGGCAGCTTCGAATTGACGTCGATCACGACCGAGCTTGCGATCTTGCCGCCGTAGGCATTCAGCGTCACCGGTTTTAGCCCGACCACGCCGTTCTGCGCCTTGATCGCGACGGCGACATCGCTCATGTGCAGGTTCTGCGCCTTCATTTGCGCGATCTTGACGGTGCCGTCGATATCGAGATCGCGCAGGATTTGCATCGGCAGCTTGATCTGCACGTCCTCGGCGGCATCTGGCTGCATGCCGTCGGCCTCGGACGGCGGCGTCGCCGGCGGAATATCGAGCAACGCGTCGACATCGACATTCTGCGAGGCGAGTTCGAAGCGCAGCGACGGCGTCGGTTTGACAAAATCGGCAAGCTGCACGCGACCGCCGATTTCAAACTCGTTCAGCTTGAGCGCCAGGTTGGACAGCGTCAGTTGTTGCTGTTCGATCAGGTACTCGATATCGGACTTGAGATCGAAGGTGATGTTGAGATCGCCGCTGCCCCTGGCGTCGAGATGCAGCGTCATCGGAAAGGCTTCGTTCGGCGCGATGCGACCGGTGCCGATATCGAGATCGGTAATTTCGTACCTGGTGCCCGCCTGATCGTCCTGCCACGACAGCTTGATGTTCTGTAAATCGAGCCCACCGAACGCGCCCCTGATATCGAAACCGCCATCCGACCCGGCCTCGGGCGCGGCGCCCGTCGAAGTTCCGGCAGCGGCGTTCGCGTCAGCCTCTGGCAACAGGTCGTCCCAGTTGTTGACGCCGGCCTTGTTGCGGACCAGGTTCATGTCGAGATCGCGCAGTACCAGCTGGTCGATTTCGGGCGTGAGGGTGATCAGCGAAGCCATGTCGACGCTGATGCTCGCCTCGCCGACCTTGATCATCGGCCGCGCGCCGAAGCCCGCGGCATTGGAAAAACTCATCGCGCCCAGTTTCATGCCGAGCGCCGGGTAAATCGTCAGGCTGACATCGCCGTGAAATTCGAGTTCGCGCCCGGTCTGCTCGCGCACCAGGTCGGATAAATCCTGCTTATAGGCGTTGGCATCGAACACGGCGATAAAAATGGCGACGCTCGCAACCAGGAAGACGATGGCGACGACGATGATACTCAATAAATAACGAATGATTTTCTTCATTGTGGGTATGTTGCTTTATCCCTTGGCGATAGTCTGAAATAATGCCTCGCAATGTGTCACGAAACGGACCCTGATTCAAGATCATGAGAGATAAACTGAGTGACTGGACCGGCCGCTTGACGAATTACCGCTCGCGGAGATCCGCGGATGACGGCCTGTCGAAGCTCTGGCTAACGCCCGTCCTGGTGCTCCTGCTGATACTGGTGTTGATCGGAATGTACTGGAGCGCCGAACCGGATCAGTTCGACATCAAGCAGGCGGCAGCCGAACACGCGCCGGAGACCGAATCGCGGCTCACCACCGGCAGCTATACCACCAGCGCGTTGATTACCGCGATGGAGACGCTGCTCAACAAGCGCGGCGGTTATCTCAGTAACGACATCATGCCGCCGTCGATCTGGCTCGATAATATTCCCAACTGGGAATTCGGCGTACTGGTGCAGTGCCGCGATCTGGCGCGCTCGTTGCGTAACGACTTCAGCCGCTCGCAATCACAATCGGCCGAAGACGAGGATTTGATCATCGCCGAGCCCAAGTTCAACTTCGATAACGAGTCCTGGTTTTTGCCGGCCACCGAAAACGTTTACGGAGATGGAGTTACCGCGCTCTACGGTTACCTCGCGCGGCTGCAAAACCCCGGTGACCCGAATGCGCAGTTTTATGCGCGCGCGGACAACCTGCAGGAATGGCTGGGCCAGGTGGAAAAGCGCCTCGGTAGCCTGTCGCAGCGCCTGAGCGCAAGCGTCGGCCAGGTGCGACTCAATACCGACCTCGCCGGCGATGCCGAGGCGGTGCAATCGACCCGAACCAGTTCGCAGGTCGAAGTAAAAACGCCCTGGAACGAGATCGACGACGTGTTCTACGAGGCACGCGGCGCAGCCTGGGCGCTGGCCCAGTTCCTGAAGGCGGTGGAGATCGATTTCGAGCCGGTGCTGCAAAAGAAGAATGCGTTAATCAGCCTGCGCCAGATCATCCGTGAGCTCGAGGCGACGCAGGAATCGGTGTGGAGCCCGGTGATACTGAACGGCAGCGGCTTCGGCCTGTTCGCCAACCACTCGCTGGTGATGGCGTCGTACATCTCGCGTGCCAACGCGGCCGTTATCGATCTGCGCAGTCTGCTGTCGCAGGGCTAACGCTACCGCGCTGCACTTTTGTGGTTCTCGTGGGGACGGCGAGGACGCGGCGGGGGGCGCGGGAAAGATAAGAAGTTGGTAC
>JAOTUD010000329.1 GCA_029864065.1 Gammaproteobacteria bacterium
CGGCAATCAGCGCCTTGTTGGCAAGTTCGGGCACCAGCGCGATAGCCAGCCCGAGAAACACGAGACCGTGGGCGGAGAGATGGCGCCGAAATCCAATAACCATGGAGACCGTCAGCAACCCCAGGCTGACGAGCGAAATCAGCCGGGTTCTGAAGGTATCGATTGCCGTACCCGGCTGGTTGGCGGCGACAATCAGCCAGTTATAGAGCGGCGGTTTGGCCGTGTAAATCTCGTCACGAACGATCGGGACCCAGTAGTCGCCGGTGGCGATCATCGATTGCGCGACCAGCGCGCGGCGCGGTTCTTCGTTGGTGAATGGCGGCTGATCGAGTAACGGCAGGTAGAGAATAGCGACCAGCAACAGCAGCAGCAGCGACAGGCTCGCCGCCTGTCGACGATTCAGTCTGGTTTCGCTGACGCTGAAAAATTCCGAAAGCATGGCTGCAGGTGTACTGGCTCGCTGTTTGATATGGATAGGTCGCCGAATCTGGTCCCCGACTCCGTTGACCTCAAGATCGGTAGCAACGCGACCACCAGGTATTACCCGGGGCCCGTCGCAGACTAGCCTTATCGGGGCGGGTGCCAGGCAAGCCGGCTCGGCTAATCCGAGTCGCCGGTTTCGTCGAGCGCGCAATGTTACTAGAACTGACCATAAAAAAATACGATACTCGAGCCGCGCCGAACCCGCACGCGGAAGCATGCTAAATTACCCGTTTTACCTGGCCACAACCGGCGCCTACTACCGATGCAGAGTTCTTCATGAGTTTCAAGTTGACGACACCGATCAGATTGCTGGGTGGCGGGTTGCTGCTGATCGCCCTGCTGCTGGGGGTCGAATACCTGCTGGGCTGGCAAGCGGTGCTCATACCCTGGCGCAGCCTGCATCCGCTGCAGGCTTTGATTGCCGTCGCGCTGGTTCTCGCGAGCTACGTCATTCGAACCCTGAGGCTCTTGTATTTCTTTCCTGACGAATTGAAACAATCGTTGCTGCCGGCGCTCAAGCTGATGCTCGCCCACAACTTCTGGAACAACCTGCTACCGATGCGTAGCGGAGAAATCAGCTTCCCGATCCTGATGCAGTCGTATTTCCGCATCGGGCCAGGGCGATCGATTCCCGCCCTGCTGTGGTTCCGCCTGCTGGATCTCTACGCCGTTTTCATGCTCGGCGTCATCGCGTTGATGCTGTCCGGAGACGGCATCGGCAACGCGCTGTTGCTGGCGGTCGGATTGACCGCGGCGATTCCGGTTATGTGGAAGCTGCTGCCAGGATTGCTGGGTCGCGTCGAAGGCCAGGGTTCGAATCGCATCAGCCGGATAGCCGGACAGATCAGAAACTCGTTTCCATCGGGCTGGCGCGCGCTCGCCGTCAGCACCGGCTGGACGCTGCTGAACTGGGCCGTCAAGCTGGCGGCTTTCGCATGGATCCTGGCGCAGTTCATCGCCATCGACGCCACCACCGCGATGCTGGGCGCCATCGGCGGTGAACTGACCAGCGTGCTGCCGGTGCACGGCATCGCCGGCGCCGGCACCTACGAGGCCGGTATCGTCGTCGCGATGCTGCCGGCGGACGTCGATTACCGGCAAGCCTTGCTGGCGGCGGTAAATCTGCATATCTTTGTGCTCTCCTGCGCGCTGCTGGGCGGGGCAGCCAGTTACCTGATGCCGGGCAAATCCATCCCGGCGCCGTCACTGCGCCACCAGGACTGATAAAAAAGAATTCAATGATAACCGGGGTCGTAAATTGAAGATATCCATCGTCATTCCCATCTACAACGAAGAATCCAACGTCGAAACGCTGACCGGTTCTATCCACGAGGCGCTCGCGGAGCTGCCGCATGACTGGGAACTGATCCTCGTCAACGACGGCAGCTCGGACGCCACGCAGCAGCGCCTGGCGGACGCGGCGAAGCAATACGGCCCGCACCTGCGGGTGCTGGACCTGCAGCGCAACTTCGGGCAGACGGCCGCGATGCAGGCAGGCATCGACCTCGCGCGTGGCGATATCCTGGTCACGCTCGACGGCGATCTGCAGAATGACCCGGCCGATATCCCGCGCATGATCGAGCAGGTGATCGACGAAGACCTCGACCTGCTCGCGGGGTGGCGCAAGAACCGCAAGGACAACTTCTGGTATCGAAAACTGCCGTCGATACTGGCGAACCGGCTGATCGGCCGCATGTCCGGGATTCGGATGAAGGATTACGGATGTTCGCTCAAGGTTTACCGTATGGACGTGATCAAGGAAATACGCTTCTACGGCGAAATGCACCGCTTCATCCCGGCCTGGGTCGCGACGCATACTTCGCCGAGCCGGATCAAGGAGGTCGCCGTGACCCATCATGCGCGCCAGTTCGGCTACTCCAAGTACGGACTTTCGCGCATCTACCGCGTGCTGCTGGACCTGGTTTCGGTTTACTTTTTCATGAGCTTCCTGGCTCGGCCGGCGCATTTTTTCGGGCGTATCGGCTTTTTCCTGGGCGGCATTGGCGGTTTGATGCTTACCTACCTGCTCTTCGTCAAGCTGTTCCTCGGGGAGGACATCGGTCAGCGCCCGATGCTGCTGACCGGCATCTTCCTGGTGCTGGTATCGATCCAGTTATTCGCCACCGGGCTGCTCGGCGAGGTCATGATCCGGACCTATTACGAATCCTCCGGCAAGCGGCCCTACCGCATCCGCCAGCGCAGCAGCGTGAATCTCGAGGACAGTGGCTGGAAGTCCGGCGTCAAATCCGGGTAGCGAACTTCCAGGGCATTGCCGAGTGTCGTTGTCAAACTGCGCAATATTAAGTGCACGGGGAGGTTTACAGTACGATGAAATACTACGACCTCAGCAACATGGCTGAGGGTGAAAAGCGCGGTCCACGCTTAGTCCTTCTTTGTATGAGGGTATGAACGATTTAACATGGCAGTTTATTTAGCGACAACTTCGGGTCGGGTATTGCCGCTGAGTCTTAGAATTTGAGCGGCGGCTTTCTCGATAGCAGACACTGAGATTCGTTCTTGTTCTAGAATAGGCATCAAGGTTACATATACAAGTAAGGTTAGGTATACAAGTTATTTCAGTAAGTATGGTAATTCGTAAGACAAGGAGTTCATTGTTTTGAATTTCGTAGCAATTGACGTTGAAACCGCTAACGCAGATATGGCGTCGATTTGCCAAATCGGAGTAGCTAAATATACCGACGGAAAGTTAAGCGAAGAGTGGACATCCTTAGTCAATCCTGAAGATTTCTTCGACTATATAAATATTGATATACACGGTATAACCGACGAGGACGTTACAGATAGCCCTACGTTTCCAGAGGTAATAAATATCTTGGGTAAATTTCTAAATGGCTCCGTTTGCATTAGTCATACTCACTTTGATCGTGTATCCATTGGTCAAGCTTTAAGGAGGTATGAATTACCCGAATTTGATACAGCCTGGCTAGATTCTGCAAGGGTAGCGCGTAGGGCTTGGGAAGAATTTGCATGGAGCGGCTACGGCCTTGCCAATGTATGTAAAAAGATCGGCTACTCCTTTAAACATCATGACGCTCTTGAGGATGCCAAAGCATCGGCTCAGGTGTTTTTAGCAGCAACAGAGATTACTGGTCTAGACATCGAGTCGTGGTTAAAGCGTGTTAAACAACCGATAGATCCAGCGAATGTATCGGGTGGCGCAGCGGTAAAACGAGATGGTAATCCGGAGGGCGAACTATATGGTGAGGTAATGGTTTTTACGGGGTCACTCGAAATTCCGCGCAGAGAAGCTGCGGACCTTGCTGCCAATGTTGGATGTTCTGTAGCCGCAGGGGTTACGAAAAAAACAAGCTTATTGGTCGTAGGTGATCAAGATATCTCAAAATTGGCAGGGAAGGCAAAAAGTTCAAAACACCTAAAAGCTGAAGAGCTTATAAAAAAAGGCCAAAACATACGAATCATAAAAGAAAGCGACTTTAAAGAGTTAGTTAGGTATACAGAAAACGCCTAATGAGGGGCTGCAATCGGACAAACCAATAATTGCACGAGTGCTTAGTTGCTGAGCGCAGGACGTCAAGCGGCGCCTTTGGGTCGGTTTTTGCCGCCTGGCTAATTTTCCCCAGCGTCCGCTCTTTGAGAACAAAGTGAGAAAAGACACGCTAACCGGCCGCCCTCTTTCATCTTGGAGAGTATGTGTCCCTATTAACCCTGTGAATCGCCCCGGGTTTGTCGGAGGCTAAATTCTTTGAGAGGATTTAGCAATGAAGACAAACAAAAGGTATTCCCCGGAAGTCCGGGAACGGGCGGTCCGCATGGTTTTCGAGCATCAGCATGAGCACGATTCCCAGTGGGCCACAATCGA
>JAOTUD010000330.1 GCA_029864065.1 Gammaproteobacteria bacterium
GCGATACGCACTACACGCAGATCTGCGGCCACGACGACCTGCGCCAGTGCATTGCCGAAAAACACCGGGCCAGCAGCGGCCAGCCGGTAGCCGGCGCCAACGTGATCGTGACTTCAGGCGCGCAAAACGCGCTGTTTGCCGCGTCGCTGTGCCTGCTCGACGCCGGCGACGAGGCCATCGTGCTGCAACCCATGTACGTGACCTACGAGGCTACGGTGCAGGCGCCCGGTGCCAAGCTGGTTCCCGTGGTGCTCGAGGCCGAGACCGACTTTCGCCTCGATCCCGACCGCCTGCAGGCGGCAATCACCGGGCGCACTCGCGCCATATTCTACGCGTCGCCGAGCAATCCCACCGGTATCGCGTTGAATCACGAAGAGGTGCAAATGGTCGCCGAACTGGCGCGCAAGCACGACCTGTGGGTGGTCGCGGACGAGGTTTATTCCGATTTCGTGTTCAACGGCGATTTTCACCATGTCGCCTCCGAGCCCGGTATGGCCGAGCGCTGCGTCACCATCGGCAGCATGTCCAAGTCTTACGCGATGTCGGGCTGGCGCCTAGGCTGGGCGGTCGCGCCGACCGGGATGATCGTCAACATGGAGAAACTGGCGCTGTGCATGCTTTACGGCCTGCCGGGTTTCATCATGCAGGCAGGACTCTACGCGCTGCAGCATTGCTCGGCTGAACGGGATCGCATGCGCGATGCTTACCGCGCGCGGCTCGATTACCTGTTCACCGAATTTTCGTCAATGCCGGGCCTTAGGCCGCACCGGCCGGACGCGGGCATGTTCATGCTGGTCGACGTGCGCGGCACCGGCCTCGAGGTGCCCGAATTCTGTCGGCGTCTGTACGACACCACGGGCGTCTCGGTGCTCGATGCGACCGCCTTCGGCGCGAGTGCCGCCGGTCACGTGCGCGTCTCCTGCACGGTCAGCGACCACGAACTGCGCGAGGCCTGCATACGTATCGCCGATTTCCTGGAGACGCTGTAATGGTCAAACACGAAATCAAACGCTGCTGGTGGTGCGGTGACGACGAACTCTACCGCCGCTACCACGACGAGGAGTGGGGCGTGCCGGTACACGACGAACGCGACCTGTTCGAATTCCTGTGCCTCGAGGGCGCGCAGGCGGGCCTGAGCTGGATCACGATCCTGCGCAAGCGCGACAACTACCGCCGCGCCTTCGATAAATTCGACGCCCACAAGATCGCGCGCTACTCCGATAAAAAAGTCGAGGCGCTGCTGCAGGATCCCGGCATCGTGCGTAACCGTCTCAAGGTCAACGGCTTCGTCAAGAATGCGCGCGCCTGTCTCGAGCTGCGGGAGCAGGGCAGCACGCTCGACGAGTACCTGTGGGGTTTCGTCGATGGCAGGCCGCTGCAAAATCACCGCAAAACCAGCAAGCAGGTGCCGGCGACGACCACGATATCCGATGCGATGTCGAAGGATCTGAAAAAGCGGGGCTTTACATTCGTCGGCAGCACCATATGTTATGCCTTCATGCAGGCCGCGGGGCTGGTCAACGACCATGTCGTCGACTGTTTCCGTCACCAGGAATTGAAACGAGGTTGATATGTCAGTACAGGCAAAAGTCGAATTCCTGTCGCAACGAACCGAGCGCCCGATTTACTATGCATCGAGCGCCGGGCGCAACGCCCGGCACGAAATCGATCAGCCGATGAACGTCGTCTCGGTAGAGGTCGTCGACGCGCGTGCACGTGGCGACGAGAATGCGCCGCGCGAATTCGGGCAGCATCCTTCCGGCTTCGACCTGCTTAAATTCGAAACCCGGGTCGATAATTTCCTGGACCAGGAACAGATCGAATCGGTCTACGAGGCCGAGATCGTCGATTTTCTGAAAAAGACAACGGGCGGCTACCGCGTGCATATCTTCGATCACACCGTGCGCGCGTCCGACCCGGACCTGCGCGAGCAGAAAAACTTGCGCGAACCGGCGACGCTGGTGCACAACGATTACACGTCGAAATCGGGATTTGTCTGCTTGCGGGAGAACCTCGGCGACGACGCCGAGGAGCTGGCGCAAGGCCGTTTCCAGATCATCAACGTCTGGCGTCCGCTGACCGACCCGGTCGAGGATTATCCGCTGGCGCTGGTGGATGCCCGCAGCCTGAAGGCAGACAACCTCGTCGATACCGAGCGCCGAGCGCCCAATCACGTCGGCGAAATCCAGCTTGCGCTACACGATCCGGCGCAGCGCTGGTACTACTTCTCGTCGATGCGTCCCGACGAGGTGCTGATGTTCAAGACCTTCGACTCGGTGGACGGTGGCACGCATCCCTGCTGCATTCACACCGCAATCCACCTGCAAAATGCGCCCGCCGACGCAAAGCCGCGCGAGAGCGTCGAAACCCGCGCGTTCGTGTTTTATCGTTAGTCGCGGGACTCAGGCCAGATCGATCCTGACCGGCACCGCGCGGCTCAGCGTATGCCCGACCGGCGAGGTGCCGACGACCTTTTCGTGCAGCGTCTGGATGTCGTCGGCGGAAGCATCGCTGTCGATATTCACCTTGACCGATATGCTGTTGTAGCCGGCGTTGCCCTGCGGCGCCAGGCCGAGGAAGGTGTGCAGATCGAGATCGCCTTCGAGATCGATATTCAAATCCCTGAGCTCTATACCCATCGCGGTGGCGTTCGCCGCGTAGCCGACCGCGAGGCAGTTGCCGAGCGCGGCGAGCACCTGTTCGACCGGGTTGGGCCCGGTATCGGTGCCGCCGAGCGCGCCGGGTTCGTCCGAAGCCATCGGCCCGAACTCGCGAATCGTCGCCTCGGAGCGGAATCCGCCTTTCCAGTTGACCCTGGCATTCCATTTGGTATCGGCAACCTCGGGTTCCTGCTGGATCTTGCCGGCCAGGCCGGCGACAGCTTCTATGTTGACGTCGTTCAAGCTGGTGGTGACTGAAGCGCTCATGGGCGGGTTCTCCTCGGTTATTTTCGCTGTTGGAAAAAGCATCATACCCCTGTTGTCTCTGTCGTGACAAATGCCCGGTCATGCTGTCAACGCGTCGATTTATGCTTGTTTTTACGAGATATCCACGACAAAGTAGCATCATCGACTCTTCGGGAGGTTGCATGACCGGCAGGGAATCGCGCGAACAAAAGTTGAAACAAATCTGGGTGGCGGCGATAGCGGCGGTTTCCGGCGGCGCGGCTGTCAAGAACGCGCTGGCCGCGGACGAATCGTTTACGCCCGACCTGATCATTGCGGTTGGCAAGGCGGCCGACGGCATGTGTACCGGCGCGCTTGAAAAATTTCCCCCTGGTAAGGCCCTCGTCGTCACCAAATACGATCACGCGAGCCCCGCGCTGCGTGCCAATCCGGCGGTCGATGTGATCGAGTCCGGGCATCCGATACCTGACCAGAATTCTTTGAATGCCGGCCTGGCGCTGTTGACGCGGGTGCAGGCAATGCCCCCCGACAGCCGGGTACTGCTACTCGTTTCGGGCGGTGCGTCGGCGCTGGCCGAAGCCTTGCCGGAAGGCATGACGCTATCGGATCTGCGCGCGATGACGGATGAAATGATCGCCACCGGCAAGACCATCGGCCAGATCAATGCGCGACGCAAACAGGCCTCGTTAATCAAGGACGGCAAACTGGTCGCGGCGTTCAGCGGCGCCGAGATACGTGTCTACGCAATCTCCGATGTCGAGGGCGACGGCATCGAGACAATCGGTTCGGGGCTTGGCGACTGCCATCGCGCCGTCGCAACGGCAAGCTCGAAGATCATCGCGTCCAACCGCATCGCGCGCGAACAGGCCGCGGGCAAGGCGGCTGAACTCGGCTTGACCGTGCGGCTGAACGAGGAAACCCTGTACGGCGATGTATTCGAACTGGCACCGGTCGTCGCTGAACGACTGCGCGACGCGCCACCCGGTGTCTATATCTGGGGTGGCGAGCCAACCGTCGTGCTGCCAGAAAACCCGGGCAGGGGTGGCCGTAACCAGAGTCTTGCGCTCGCGCTCGCAGAACACGTCGCCGGACGCGACGACATTACCATTCTCGTCGCCGGCACCGACGGCACCGACGGCCCGACCTCGGCCGCCGGCGGGCTGGTCGATGGCCGCACCTGGAGCGATCCCGAAGCTGCGCGGGCGGCGCTGACCAAAGCCGACGCCGGCAGTTACCTGAAACGGCACGACAGCCTGTTCGTCACCGGGCCGACCAATACCAACGTCATGGATCTTGCCATCGCGATCATCGACGGGTAACAGCAAAAACGATGTTTCTTCTGATGTCCCTCAGCCAGGCACCTGTTAATATATTAACGAGCCAAATTCACGATAACAGG
>JAOTUD010000331.1 GCA_029864065.1 Gammaproteobacteria bacterium
CTTCAACAGCTATGGCCGTGATGGCGAGCCATGCCATTACTGCGGTAACCCGATTCATAGCTCGAACGCCGGGGGCCGCAGAATGTATTATTGTCCCGATTGCCAGCCTGTGCCTGGTCAGGCGGAAGTATAATAATTCAACACTTCGGGACGACTATAGCGATACTTTCATAGAGTTAGTTGCAAAAAGCAACTTTTAGTATCAACCTCATCTACTCGATAGCTGGATCGATCAAAACAAAAAAGAAAATTTCGAAAAGCTGCAGCAATGGAGAGGCTAATGGCTATGACTGATTCGCTCGCTAAAGCGGTTTACCTGGTGCTACTCTCTTCGAGCGTTCTGTTGACGGCCTGTAGCTCGATGGGCCAACCCGCTATCGAAGGCGACCGGTTCGACCCGCAAAAGCATCTGCCTGCATCACACCTGGGTTCATTCGGGGAACGGGTTCGTAGCCGCAATTCGACCCGGAACTCGGCGACGCTCGAAAGCGGCGCCGGCCTGGTCGGCAAGACGCTGCTGGTCGATCCGCTGATAAGGCCTTTCTCGACGATAAAGGCCCTGTACGGCGCGACCATCAAATCGACGGGAGGTTTTATCGAACGAACCTTTATCGAGCAAGTGAGATTTCCAGGGCTGGAACGCAAGCCGATACCCATGGTGACGAACGACGAGCCGATGGATCTGGCGGACTGGGAACGCCAACTTGACGACATGACCGATAAAAAGGCTTCCCGCGGGACGATACGTTTTCTGGTCGACGGCGAAGCCTATTTCAATCGGCTTAACCAGGCCCTGGTCGCGGCCGAGGAATCGATAGATATGCGCACCTACATCTTCGATAACGATGATGTCGCGCTGGAAATAGCCGATTTGCTGCGAGACAAATCGGACAACGTCGATATCAGGATCCTGGTCGACGGCCTGGCCGACCTGTTTGCGACCCGCCTGGATTCGAGCAGCATGCCCGCCGATGTCGAGTTGCCGCCTTCGATTTCACGCTACCTGACCGATGCGAGCAGGGTCCAGTTTCGTAAGCAATCCAATCCCTGGTTTACCGGTGACCACGTCAAGATCACGATTGTAGACGATGATCTGGCATTCCTGGGCGGCATGAATATCGGCCGGGAATATCGTTACGACTGGCACGACCTGATGATGGAAGTCGAGGGGCCCGTGGTGACACAGCTACGCCACGAGTTCGATCTCGCCTGGGAAAAATCCGGAATGCTCGGAGATCTGGCCTGGTTTGCGACAGCACTGCAGGGTTTTTCGCAGCCGACATCGGAGCAAGGCTACCCGCTTCGGGTCCTGTCCACGACCATCCATGATTCGGAACTTTACCGCGTGCAGGTCGCAGCCATCCGGCAAGCCCGCAATCATATCTATATCGAAAACACCTACTTTTCGGATGACAAGATCCTGTTCGAACTTGCCCTGGCGCGTCGGCGCGGTGTCGACGTCCGCGTTATCCTCGCCGAGGAGGGCGATAGCGGAATCCTGAACCTGAGCAATCGGAAAGCGATCAACACGATGCTGCGCAACGGTATCAGGGTTTACATTTACCCCGGCATGACCCATCTCAAGGCAGCGGTGTACGACGGCTGGGCTTGCCTGGGCTCGGCAAATTTCGACAAGCTCAGCCTGCAGATCAACCGCGAATTAAACCTGGGGACCTCGCACCAGGCCACCGTGCGCAACCTGATGGAGCAGGTTTTCTACCCCGATTTCGCTGTTTCAACCGAACTGTACGAGCCGCCGCAACTGGGTGCGCGCCACCACTTTGCCGAGTTGATCGCGGACGAATTATTCTGAGGTATTGGCGAGGCGGGTACTATAATATGAACCACCAGAATTGGAGGGCGGTATCATGTCTCAAACCAGACAGCTTATCGATACCTTAAAACAGGAACTGCGCAAGCAGCGGATCACCTACAAGAAGGTATCGGAAGCGCTGGATCTCTCCGAGACCAGCGTCAAGCGATTGTTTTCCGAGGAAGCCTTTTCGATCAAGCGGCTCGAAAAGGTCTGCGAATTGTTACACCTCGATATTGCTGACCTGGTACAACTGATGCAACAGAACATCGAATTGACGATCCAGTTGAAGCGTGAACAGGAACTCGAGCTGGTCTCCGATGTAAAACTTCTGCTGGTTGCCTTGCTGGTGATGAACAAGATAAAGTTCGCCGATATCCTGAAGATCTACGACATTTCCGAACCCGAGGGCATTAAGCTGCTGGCGCGCCTCGATCGTATGAAGATGATAGAGCTGCAGCCAGGCAACCGGATCAAGCTGATGATCGCGCAAAATTTCAAATGGATCCCCAACGGCCCTATCCAGCAGTTCTTCGTGGGCACGGTTCAGCAGGAGTTTCTCAATTCATCCTTCACCGGCCCGGGCGAGTTGAGAATTTTTGCATCCGGAATGATTTCGAGAAGCGCAAACGCGGATTTGATCAAAAAAATACAACACCTGGCCAAGGAAATGCACGACATGAACATCGAATCTGAATCGCTGCCACTGGTTGAGCGTTTCGGCACCAGCCTGTTGATGGCGATCAGGCCCTGGGAGATAAGCGTATTCGAAAGCATGCGCCGAGAAAGGGATAATCGTGTCTTCGGATAGGCGCGTGATTGCGCAGGCTCCACAGCTGTCGACACATACCAGATGATCAATATTCTGACCTATAACATCCATAAGGGGTTCGATCGTTATAATCGGGACTTCGTATTGCACAGAATGAAGGAGCATTTACAAAACGCCGAGGTCGATGTTGTTTTGCTGCAGGAAATTCAGGGGCGCCATTTTCATCACGAGACCAGCATTTCGGCCTGGCCGGATGTCAGCCAGTTCGAATTTCTGGCGGACAGCATCTGGCCTCATTACGCCTATGGCAAGAACGCGATCTATCGCAAGGGGCATCACGGCAACGCCATTCTCAGCAAGTTCGAAATAACGGACTGGGCCAACCTGAATTTATCGCGCTTCCAGCGCGCCAGCCGAAGCATGCTGCACGGCAGGGTAGAGCTGCCCGAGGGGCGCGGCCCGGTTAACCTGTTATGCGTTCACCTGGACCTCATCGGTTTCGAGCGCAAGCGCCAGATCCGCGAATTAAAGCATTATATAGAGTCGACCATCAATAATAGCGAACCTGTCATCCTGGGCGGCGATTTCAACGACTGGCATGGCGGCCACGGTAAAACCCTCGAATCCCAGCTCGGCATGCAGGAAGCATATCGCGAGTTAAACGGAAATTACGCCAAGACCTTTCCCTCGCACTGGCCCATGCTGCGAATGGACCGGATTTATTTTCGCGGCATCAACCTGGTCAATTCGTTTCGCATGGAACGGCATCCCTGGGACGAATTGTCCGATCATTTGCCTCTTTATGCCCGATTCGCGCTAGGCTGAAGTCCCGTGCCGGCCGCACGACAATTATATTTTGCGCCAGGCGAATACTTTGACGGCCTCGTCGCTGATATCGATAAGGCGCTGCACGAGATAAACCTCGAGACCTATATCTTCGAACTGGACAGCGTCGGTAACCGGGTACTGGCCGCACTGGATAGAGCGGCGCATCGCGGGGTCAGGCTACGACTGCTGATCGACGGCGTCGGATCCTACCACCAGGCCGGCGCTATTGCGCGGCGACTTGACTCGGCAAACTGCGAGCTACGCGTCTTTCATCCACTACCCTGGGATTTTGCGCTATACCGGCGGGCGCTGCAGGCGGGCCGCTGGTACTCGCAGCTACTGTATCTGCTGGCGTCGATCAATCGCCGCGATCATCGCAAGCTGTGCGTCATCGACGGCAAATCCGCCTGGCTCGGTAGCTTCAACATCAGCGACGATCATTTTAATCGGCGGTCATTACAGGCTGGCGATTACTGGCATGATACCGGCCTGCGCGTATCGGACTCGTCGGTTAAAATTCTGGCGGCCAATTTCACCCGGGTATGGCAGCGCAAAACGGAAAGCGTCGGAGTAAGATCGCGGCAATTTCTCGGGGTCGAGGAAATTTCGCGACGCAGGCAACGCAAACTACACATCATGCACGTGCTGGAGCTCGCGGCGCAAAGGATCTGGATCACCAACGCCTATTTCAACCCGACCAAACGGGTGTTGAAAATTTTAAAACGCAAGGCGAAGCAGGGCGTGTCCGTCAAGTTGATCGTGCCAGAGCATTCCGACATCTTTTTTTTCCCGACGCTGGCGAGAACTTTCTACAGTGATTTATTGCAGGCAAATATCCGCGTTTTCGAATACGGTGAAAGCGTGCTGCACTCGAAGACGATGCTCAT
>JAOTUD010000332.1 GCA_029864065.1 Gammaproteobacteria bacterium
GCAACTGTTCGGTCCGACACCGGGCGGACTCGGCATCTCGGTGGTTTTTGTCGGCGCCCTGCTCGCCGCAACCACCGGTATCGTCGGCGCCACGGTGATCGCAATGGGACTGATTTCATTGCCGGCGATGTTGCGCAACAACTACTCCAAATCTCTCGCCTGCGGCACCATTTGCGCGTCGGGAACCCTCGGGCAGATTATCCCGCCGTCGATTGTGCTGATCATTCTTGCCGACCAGCTGTCCAACGCCGCGGATCAGGCCGCGACCGCGCGTACCGCCGAGTATAAGCTGGCAACCGGTGAATTCTCGATGCCCGGTGATTTCGACGTGGTTACCGCAAGTGCGGGCGACATGTTCATGGGCGCATTTATTCCGGGCATGATCCTGGTCGGAATCTACATGCTCTATATATTGATTTCGGCGTTGATCAACCCGAAAATCGCTCCTCCCGTGCCGTTCGAAGGCAACTACGATCACAGGTTTGTGCTGCGGGTTTTGCTCGCGCTGGTGCCGCCGCTGGCCCTGATTTTTATCGTGCTGGGTTCGATTATCCTCGGTGTCGCAACGGTCAACCAGGCTGGCGCCATCGGCGCTGTCGGCGCCATGCTGATGGGCAGCTACCGCCTCATGGAAGGCAGGAAAATGGCCTACTACCCCGCGGCCATGGCGATCGGCGCGGTGATCGTAATCCTCATTCTTGGAAATCTTTTCAGCCTCAACATCAAGAATATCGAGAATGGCTACGACGCCTTTGGCATAGTCCTGGCGACGATTGCCGTTATGGTGCTGGTGATTGCGATCGGCTGGGCTACCTGGCGCGCCTTCAAGATCGATGACACGCTGCACGGCGTGATGCTGGATACCGCCAAAACCACGTCCATGGTGTTCATCATTCTGCTCGGCGCCGCGATGCTGACCTCGGCGTTTCGAGGATTCGGTGGCGAGGAACTGGTCAAGGAACACCTGACCGCGTTACCGGGCGGGTTCTGGACGCAGTTCATCGTGGTTATGGCGGTCATTTTTTTCCTCGGCTTCTTTCTCGATTTTCTCGAGATCGCGGTCGTCGTGGTGCCGATTGTCGCGCCGATTCTGCTGGCCGACCCGAGCGCGAACGTCACCGCAGTCTGGTTTGGCGTCATGGTGGGGCTGAATATCCAGACATCCTTCCTGACGCCACCATTCGGCTTTTCCCTGTTTTACCTGCGCGGCGTTGCGCCCAGGGACGTCAAGACGACGCAAATATACAAGGGTGCAGCCGCGTTCATCCTGCTGCAACTGCTGGGTCTTGCGATCGCCGGCTTTTTCCCGAACCTGGTCAACTACCTGCCGAACAAAACCCAACTGGTATCGGAAACCGCTCCGCCGCCGAGCAATCCCAAGCTGCAGGAGTGTCTCGAAAATTACCTGTTCGCTGAATACGACAACAACTGGACCATCATTGAGAATAGTATCGAGCGTATCAAGACGACCAGCCTTGCATACCTGCCCGATGAATACCAGGAACGCCTCAACGAGAGTTATCGACAGGCTGGCAACAGCTATACCCTGGTCGCGGAGGTTCGTGATGCCGAGGCGAAGCTCAAGGACTATGCGACAGGTTATCGACCGCTTCATATCGAGGTAAGGCAAATTCAGCGGGATATTCGCAAGCTTGAACGCGAAATCGACGAACTCGACGAAGAACGCCAGCGTATTGCCTACGATGAATCGGAGGATGATGAAGAACGCATCTCTGAAATACTGACTGAAATCGCCGCCCACGAAACCCTGCGCGATGCCCTGAACGCCACAATCCCCGATAACTGGGAGGAATCGCGCACCGGCTTCAAAAAACTGGCCGCCGACGAAAAACGCGCCCGGTTGAAGTACCGGCAGAATGTCGACGACAGTTACGCACCGATTGCGACGATGCGGAAAACGATATCCCAGACCGAGGCCCTCGCGGCGCTGCAGGACCGTTTTGATCCACTGCTGGTGCTCATCAGGGAGCAATCCCCGGACGAGGCGCTGGAAGCGATCAAAACGCTCGAACAGGATATTAGCCTGCTGGCCGAAACTCACCGCATCACGTCGAAGCTTTCGCCAGCCAAGCGAGCGCTGCGCGGCACCAGTCCGGACAAGGAGAAAGCGCTCGAACAGGTCAATATGGCCGCCGAGCAGCTAAAATCCGAAATCGAATGGCGCGAACGCGCCCGAAGCGAACTTGCTGACGATCTCGACCAGTATAATCAGGCTATCGCCGAGACCATCGGCATGCGCATGCAGGAGCGCCTGACCCCTGACCAGGCTGAATCGATCGCAGTCTGTCGCGCGGTCCACACGGACCTCACCCTCTACTTCTAGACTTGGCTTCGCAGACAGAGCTTATCTATCGCATTTTTGCGATCATCTTTCCGATTTTCAGTATCGTCGCTATCGGGTACTTTTACGCGCGTTACCGGCACGATACCGACGTATCCTCGGGGAATCGCATCAACATGGATATATTCACCCCGGCGTTGATATTCGACTACATGTCTGCAAGCAACTACGCGCTGGCAGACTACCTTTTGCTGTCGCTCGGTTGCGTGGCCGTCGTACTCGGGTCCGGCATCATTGCCTGGCCGGTCGCCCGGTTCATGGGTTACCAGTGGAAGACGCTGGTGCCCCCGATGATGTTCAACAATTGCGGCAACATGGGATTACCCCTCGTCGTGCTGACCTTTGGCGAAGCCATGTTGCCGGCCGCAATCCTGCTGCTTGCGATATCGAACTTTCTTCACTTCCTGGTCGGACAGCAATTGATCACGCAGCAGTGGTCGATCCGAACCGTGTTCACGAATCCGATGATTATTTCCACTATCCTCGGTATCGCGGTATCGGTTTCGGGGATCGTGATTCCCGAAACCCTGCGCCTGCCCATCCACATGCTGGGCCTGGTATCGATACCGCTAATGCTGTTTTCGCTCGGGGTGCGCATGATAGCAATCGATTTCCGGGACTGGGGCATCAGCACCGTCGGCTCGCTGTTGTGCCCGCTCAGCGGGCTGATCATCGCGGTCGTGTTCATCCAGCTGGTGCCGTTGCCGGCGACGCAGGTACCGTTGCTGCTCCTGTTCAGCGTACTGCCCCCGGCCGTGCTCAACTACATGGTAGCCGAACGTTACGGCCAGGAACCGCATCGGGTCGCCTCGATCGTGCTGGTCGGCAACCTGTCGAGCCTGGTGGTCATTCCGTTGGCGCTGTGGTTTATCCTGTGAACCGCAACGTCCTGCTGCTGGCGCTGGCGCACGCGATCATGCTGTCCGTCAACTCTTTGATGGTGACTTCCGCCGCGCTCATCGGCAGCCAGCTCGCGACCAACAAGGCCCTGGCCACCCTGCCACTGGCACTGCAGTTCGTCGCGGTCATGGCGACGACGATCCCGGCATCGATGCTGATGGGCGTGGTTGGGCGTAAATTCGGATTCCTGTTGGCCACCGTCATCGGCATCGCCGGCGGCACCTGCGGCGTTATCGGGATATACCAGGAATCTTTCGTGCTGTTTTGCATCGGCTCGATCGGTACCGGCATGTATACCGGCTTCGGCAACTATTTTCGCTTCGCCGCGACCGAAGTATCACCCGCGGACAGAAAAAACACCGCTATCGGCTATGTGCTGGCCGGCGGCGTGCTGGCCGCGGTCGTCGGTCCCAACCTGGCCAATTTGAGCAAGGACGTGTTCGCAATCACCTACCTTGGCACGCTGCTAGCGGTGGTCGCGCTGTACGCGTTGAACGGCGTCAATTTCCTGTGCATGCGATTGCCGCAGCCGGCCCGCCGGGACTTTCGTCAGACCACCCGTCCAATATCGCAAATTGCAGCGCAGCCCAGGTTCATCGTCGCGGTGGCCAGCGCGGCGGTCGGCTACAGCGTCATGGTCTTGCTAATGACCGCAACACCGCTCGAAATGACCCATCAGCAGCATGCGTTCAGCGACGTCGCCTTCGTTATCCAGTGGCACGTGCTCGGAATGTTTGTACCGTCTTTTTTCACCGGGCATCTGATCAATCGATTCGGCGCGCCGAAAATAATCATGACCGGCGCAACGATGATGTTTTTCTGTATCCTGATTAATTTCAACGGCAGCTCGGTGACGCATTTCTGGGCAGCCCTGGTGGCGCTCGGTATCGGCTGGAATTTCATGTTTATCGGCGGCACCAGCCTGCTCACCGAAACCTATCGCCCGGAGGAAAGCGCCAGGGCACAGGCGTTGAACGAGTTCGTCGTTTTTTCATCGGCCGCCTGCGCTTCGTTCGGCGCGGGAG
>JAOTUD010000333.1 GCA_029864065.1 Gammaproteobacteria bacterium
ATCGATTCGATACCAGGGTTTTATGTCGAGCCCGGCCGGTGTCGCCTGCCTGACCCGCTGGTACAGGGTCTCGATATCGCGGTAGTCCTGGCCGAGGATGACGATTTGCGATACCCGGTCCTGGATGCGCAACAGTTGCTGCAGCGTGTCTCTTGCCGCGTAGACATTGAGCTCTTCCAGGCCCGGCAACTCCGCGCGGTAAATACCGACGATGCGAAAACCGCGTTCGCTGATATTGTTATCGGGATCCTGGCTCATCACGACGACGCGTTTACCGAGGCGCGTTTCCAGCCGCTGCGCGAGTTTGGCGCCGATAATAATCCCATCGTCCAGGTTCGATTGCAGGAATCGGCCCTCGTTTACCTGTGCCGGAATTCCGGTGAGATCCATTTCGGCGTCCGGCTCGACGCCGAGCAGGTTGATGCCGCGGCTTTCGCGCTCGCTGGCGATCACCGCCGGCACCTTGATGCGAGTTGCCCAGCGTTTTGCGCCGGACTGGTTCAGCGCGGCGAGCAACTCGCCCCGCGGCACGGGGATGCTATTGACGACGCTCGGATCGTCGAGAAAATCGGGGTGCTGAATCTGTATGTGCCCCGGCAGGTTGCGAATGCCCTGGTTGAGCATGTCGTCCACCATGCCGCGCATCAGCGCGGTCATGAAAATCATCGCCCAGACGCCGACCGAAATCGCGCCAAGCATGATATAGGTGCGGCGGTGGTTACGCCACAGGTTGCGCCAGGACAGCGTCAACAAGGTCGCAAAATGCAGTCTGGGTGGCGTCATGTCAAACCGCCCGCATCGCTTCGATCGGTAGCAGCAGGTAGAGACGCGTCGCCGGGTAGATGGCCGCGAGCAGGCCACCGATGGCGACGATGCAAGGGCCCAGGGTCAGCGAAATCAGTGAAATCACCGGGTACATTCGGTCCGGCAGGTTGAACTTGACTGCCATTTCTTCCATTCCGGGATAGGAAAACCCGACTTCACCGAAGTAAGCGGTGATCAGCGCGCCGATGCCAATGCCAATGATCAGCCCGAGCCCGGTCATCAGCCCGGTCTCGAGCATGACCAGCCTCGACAGTCGCGACGGTTTCAACCCGAGCGCCATCATCGTGCCGAATTCGCGGGTGCGCTCGAGTACCGACATCAGTTGCGTGTTGAGCACGCTGAAGGCGACCAGCACGATCAGCACGATGTACATGAACCAGGCGCTGGTCATATCGGCCTGGATCGCCTGTTTGAGCCCTGGTTGCAGCGCGTCCCAGTCGCGTAGCGCGATGGCGTCACCGACGACCCCGAGGCTCGAGATTTGCCGCACCAATTGACCGACATCTTCGATATGCCGCGCGCGAATGACGATGCTATGGCCACGCTTTTGCATCGCGAAGACATCCTGGAAATAGCCCAGGTTGACCTGGGCCACGGAGCGGTCGAGGTCGGGAATCCCCGAAGTGAAGATGCCCACCACCCTGACGACGCCGGCGGCGAAGGAATCGTCGAAACCGCTGCCGATGAAGGTTATCTCGTCGCCGATGCCGATCTTGAGATTGCGCGCCAGCACGGCGCCGATAACGATTTCTTCGGTAGCCCCGGGATCGAGATAACGTCCCTGTTTGATGAGACCGGGCAGGGTGGAGACCTGGGGCTCGTGGTCAGCGTCGACGCCGAGAATCTGCAGTCCGTAGGAGCGGTTCTTGCTCGAGGCCAGGGCAAATCCCGCGGCGCGCGCGCTGATGCTCGCGAGGCCGATGTCGGCGCGCAATCGCTGCGCGGTTGCCGCGATGTCGGGCAGCGCGAAACGCATCCTGGATTCATCGAGGTAGCGCGGATGCTGCAGCTGAATATGCCCGGAGAAGGCCTGCAGCGTATTGTCGATCATCATGTCGTAACTGCCGAACTGCAGTGAAATCGAGAACACCAGAAGCGTGTTGGAGAAGATCATCGCGCCTATCGTGAGCCAGGTGCGCCGGCCGTGCCGCCACAGGTTGCGCCAGGCCATGCGCAGGGTTACGTCACTCACTGGCGCGGATTCCTCAGGTTCGACAGGGTAAACAGGTTGGTTGCGAGTTCGACATCGAAGTCGATTTCATTCACGACCATTTCGGTCCATTCGCCGGGGCTTTCGATTTTTTGCATGCGCATACGCGAGGCGATGCTGCGGCCGTCCATGACCGCGATCTCGGTCGCTTTCATTTCCTTGACCAGGATATTGTCCTGGTCCCAAAATTCCTGGCGCAGCATGATATAGTCGTCACGAATCACGACGATTTCCCTGCCCCAGACCACGGCGGCCTGTTCGTGAGGGATCGATTCGATCGTGTAGAGAATATGCTCTCCTTCGGTTTCGGTTTTCAGTAGACGGTGATCATACTGGTCGATGATGTCGGTCGATTTACTGATGTCCTTGTTGGAAAAATCGCTGCCCATCCAGCTTTGATTCATCATCGAGGATGGCACTTTGAGGACTCGGTTGATCTTCGGCGAAAAGGTCCACATGTCCTGGTCCTTGATCAGGGTGCCGTTACCGGCGTCACGTTTCGGTTCGGTAACGCGCACCAGCGACAGCTTGTCGCCCTCGGTCCAGGCCTGCATCGAAAAACTGCGCTCCCAGTCGCTGCGATGAATCGTCATCGTCATCACGGAATACGAGGTGATCCCGCGCCAGTGGTCCATCGCCGCTCGAATCAGGTCGCGTGGATCTGGATCGTCGGCTGCCGCCGCGCAAAACGCGATCGACATCAGCGATATACCGAGCCACAGCCTGCCGCCGCGGTAACAACGCCTGATCGATCTGGTTGCTGTCGCCATTGTAGAAAGTTCTCCCTGCCGGTCATTGCGATGTCAGACATCGCTTTAGCGATCATATCAGTCTGACGCGACAGTGTTTACCGAAGCTGAACCGCTGCATCGCCGTTCGTCATACTAAGCGGTTTCCCTGCCACTGAACATTGAGCCAGGTCAATCCGAATCGGTCCCACTATTGCTAGATTTTCTGGCCTGCGCGAGTATATTGGTCGAAAAACCAGCCGAGGGCGATACCACCATGAGCGACGACGTCAAGCAAAACCTGAAAAATCAATCCACCTGGATGCGCGGATTGTACATGCTGTTGTTTATCATTTTTTCCCGGATCGCCGAACTGGTGCTCGGCGTGATCATCCTGTTCCAGTTTCTGCTCAAACTGTTTACCGGCGAGACCAACGAGCGATTGCTCAAGCTGGGGCAAGGAATCAGCACCTACGTATACCAGACCCTGCAGTTCCTGAGCTTCAACTCCGAATACCATCCCTACCCGTTTGGCGCCTGGCCCAAAGGCGAGCCCAAACCGGCCAAGCTGGAGGACCAGGGCGCGAACAAGGATACCTGACCGACTTATGCTCCGTTTCGACAGGATTTCCCGTAGCTGGATTATCGGATTGGTGCTGGCCTTTCCCGGCCTTGCGCTGGCCGCTGCGGATGTGGCCGATAGCGTGAGCGCTCGCGGCGGCATCGATGACGACTTCTATGCCGCGGGCGGCGTCGTCGACATCGATGCCGACGTTGCCGGCGATGTCGTCGTCGCAGGCGGCGAGCTTTATATCGGGCATCGGGTTGCGGGAGATGTCATCGCCGCCGGTGGCACGCTGAAGATTCGCGGGATCGTCGAAGACGATGTACGCGTCGCCGGGGGCGATATCGTGATCGATGCCAGCATCGGTGACGACCTGGCGGCGAGCGGCGGTTCGATTTTGCTGTCACGGGCGGCATCGGTCGGCGGTAATGCCTGGGTTGCCGGAGGCGAGGTGCAGATTGCAGGCTCCGTCGACGGTAACCTGAAGGTCGTCGCTGGCGATATCCGTCTTTCGGGCAGGGTGCGCGGCGACGTCGAGCTCGACGGCGGCGATATTCAGATCCTCGAAGGCGCACGCATAGAGGGTAACCTGGTGTTTCGCAGCCCCAAACCGGCCGAAACCGATTACGGCGCACAGGTCGGGGGTCGGATTAGCTACGAACCAGGTGAATCGGGATACCACGATCGCGGCTATGGCCTGTTTTTCTCGATCACGCTGGTGATCGCGAGCATCCTGTTTTACCTGCTGTTTCCGCACTATACCGTTGCCTCGGTGCGGCGCATTCGCACCGATCCGTTTACCAGCCTGGGGCTCGGTTTTATCTTTCTGGTGGCGACCCCGGTGGTTGCCTTTTTCTCGATGATTATCGTGCTCGGCCTGTGGGTGGGCCTGAGCGTGCTGGCGCTCTACTGCGTCGCGTTGCTGTGCGGCTTCCTGATCGGCTGTTTC
>JAOTUD010000334.1 GCA_029864065.1 Gammaproteobacteria bacterium
GCGTTTTCCTTCAGCTGCGAAGCCTGCAGTTTGTTCTGCATGTGTTCGAACAACATCAGGCCGGCCGCGATACTGCGCACCGGGTTTATCCCGAGCATCACCACCGCGCGTGAAATAGTGCTGATCTTGCCGCCGCCGCGGTTGTAGTAAGCGGAATTGACGAGACGCAGCACCTTGTTCGTCAGCGAGTAATCCTTGAGGATGGTATTGGATACCTTGGTCAGGTCTTCGGTTTCGCTCGCCGAGGCCTGGTTCAGCACGCTCAGGGTGTGGGAAAAAACGGGGAAATCCTTTTTATGCCGCATACGTCTTAGTAAAAACCTGACCGTTGCGTCACTGTTGTCCCGGGTAGCGGAGGCGTCATCCAGCGAGATATAGTCATTCAGCGCCTGCAGCATCTGGCCGGCATGCGCGTAGCGCCTGTCCGGTTCTCTGGCGAGCGCCCGCAGGATCAGTGCATTGAGGCGATCGTCGATTTCGGCGTTGAGCTTCGATGGCGCGACCAGATCGCTATTCATGATCGCGTTGAACACCTGGTAGACATCGCCGCCGTCGAAGGCCGGTTTGCCGGTCAGCAGTTCGTAGCAGACTAGCCCCAGGGAAAATACGTCCGATACCTTCCGGTATTGCCGGGTCTCGATATATTCCGGGGCCATGTACTGTGGAGTGCCATAAAGGGCGCCGTCCGTGCTGCCGTTGACGCCGTTCAGAAATGCGAGACCGAAATCGGCGATTTTTGCCTGCCCATCCGCGCTGATCATGATGTTGGCGGGCTTGATATCGCAATGGATGATTTCCTGCGCATGCGCCGCTGCGGCTCCGCTCAGAATATCGCGCATGATGCGAATTTTCTGATCCATGCTGGTTCCTTGCCGGATCTTGCTCTGCAGCGATTCTCCATCGATAAACTCGAGCACCAGGTAGGGGTTGTGATCCTGCATGCCGATATCGAAAATACTTACGATATTGGCGTGCTGCAGTTTGCTGGCGGTGCGCGCTTCGGCGAGCAACTGGTCGATACCGGCGCCGCGCCGGATCTCCGATTTCAGGTTGACCGACTTGATCGCTACCTGGCGGTTCAGATCGGGGTCGTCAGCCAGGTAAACGATGCCCTGGCTGCCCTGACCGAGAACCTGGAGAATTTTAAAGCGATCGATTTTGTGCGGAAAACTGGTAGCCACGTCAAACTTCAAGACCCTGCCGAATTCTTGAAGTATAGACGGCGGCAGGAACTCTGCCGATTTCAGGCGGTCGGCTGCACCAGCACCCAGGGTTTGACGACTACCGTCCACAGCGAGGCCTCGTCGCTGACCCAGGCGCGCGCCAAGTCGTCGGGGACCGGCGTGATTTGCGCGCTGTCGGCCCATCGTTTTACCTGGTCGATATCGTCTTGCTGCAGCGCGTAGGCGACGTCGACCAGGTCGAGCCCGGGGGCGACCAGCAGGACCCTGCCCGCGGCAAAAAAGCGCTGCAGTTCCAGCCACGGAATTTTTGCGGTTTCGCTGTTGATTTTGGCGCGCAGGAGTTCACGGTCCTGGCGTAGCAGTTCCTCGATCACGCGACAGACTGGATGATATCGACGCCGTCCAGCGGGCTGTTGCGAATCGTATCGCGAATCGTGAAGATCGCTTCCTTGCGCGGATAGTGCTTGCGCCACGCGATTGCGACGGTGCGGCTGGGGGAGGGTTCGGTAAACGGCTTGATGTCTATCAACGCCTCGTTCCTCTGGCTTTGCGTGATACTGCTGCGCGGCAGCACGGTTATGCCGGTGCCGGCCGCCACCATGTGGCGAATCGTCTCGAGCGAGCCGCCCTCGAGTGTGCGCGTCAGTTCGCTGTTGCCCGACATGCAATCGGGGCAGGCTTCGATGACCTGGTCGCGGAAGCAGTGGCCGGCGCCCAGCAGCATCAGGTCCTGCGATGCCAGGTCTTGCGGCGCGATGCGTTCACGTTGTTTCCACTCGTGATTGCGCGGCAGGGCGACGATAAAAGGCTCGTCGTAAAGCGGGGCAGTTTCGATACCGGGTTCGTCGAACGGGTAGGAAATGATAATCGCGTCCAACGCGCCCTGCTTGAGCGACTGGTACAGGTTCACGGTGAAATTTTCCTCGATAATCAGCTTCAGGTTCGGCGTCTTCTTGCGCAGTAACGGGATAAGGCTCGGCAGCAGGTACGGCCCGATGGTGTAGATGACGCCAAGCTTGAACTGGCCCGATAGCGGGTCCTTTCCCTGTTGCGCGATCTCGGTCAGGATCTGCGCTTCCTGCAACACGATATAGGCCTGGTTGACGATTTGCTGCCCGATCTCGGTGATGCGTATTTCGTTCTTCGAGCTGCGTTCGAACAGGCGCACGCCGAGCTCTTCCTCGAGTTTCTTTATCGCGATACTTAAGGTAGGCTGGCTCACGAAACAGGCCTGGGCCGCCTTGCCAAAGTGGTTTTTCTGGGACACCGCGACGATGTAGCGCAGTTCGGTTAGCGTCATAATAGATAAAATTTATGAATTTCTTCGATTGATTTTCCATAAAACGATCGCATTTGCAATCAATTAATTCTATGAAAAAAATTCTACTCAAATTTTTGACGATAGAGTCAGAGCGATCCAGCCCGGTGGACCTCGAGCATGCGCTGCGGGTGGCGACCGCGGTTTTGCTGGTCGAGGTAACCCGCGCCGACTTCGTCGTGCAACCGGCGGAGAAGGCGAGGCTGCGGCAATTGCTGGAGCGACAATTCGCGCTGACTGGCGAGGAACTCGATGCATTGCTGGACGAGGCCGAGGCGGATGCGGATCGCCTGGTTTCGACCCAGCATATTACGCGCCTGATAAACCAACATTACGATCACGCGATGAAAGTGCGCATCGTCGAAATGATGTGGCAGATGGTCTATGCCGACGGTGAAAAAGATCACTACGAAGAGCACCTTATCCGCCAGGTTGCCGATCTGCTGTACGTATCCCACGCCGAATTCATCCAGGCCCGCCACAAGGCCGAATCCGACTCCTGAAAAGATCCCGGCTAGTTTCTCGCGGGGACGGCGGGGACGCGGGGATCGCAGGGAAAAGATTAAGGTTTAAACCTACCGCCCGACATTCACGCCAGGAATAAAATTTTACATCCCCGCGCCCCCTGCGTTCCCCCGCGTCCTCGCGAGAAACGAATACCGGAAAGCGTTCGATTTGGGGGTTAGAAATTGCCGAGGTAGATGATCGGCGGCACGATCAGCATTTTCGCGATGATCAGCAGCAGCGTGGCGAACAGCGGCGACAGGTCGAGCCCGCCGATGGCCGGGATGAATTTTTGCACCGGCTTCAATACCGGCCGGGCGATCCTGTCTACCAACCCGATCACCGGGTTGTAATGCCCCGGGCTGACCCAGCTCAGGATCACCTTGATAATTACCGCCACCAGGAAAACGGTCAGCAGCAGCGCGATCAGGTCGGCGATGCAAAATACCAGTAAGCCGCCATAGCCGACGCCGCCGATCGGCGCCAGCACGCCACCGATATGGACCGCCGGGATCGACAGCGCGCGCATCAGCATAAATTTGGCGTATATCAGGACCAGGCACAGCACGATCGAGGCGGCATCCTGGCCGCCGACGCTGGGAATGACGCGGCGCAGCAGCTTGAGCGGCGGCATCGTCAGCTTGACGATAAATTGCGAAACCGGGTTGTAGAAATCGGCGCGCAGCATCTGCAGCAGGAAGCGCAGCAGCACCAGCAGGATATACAGATCGAACAGCGTATTGATGATCAGCATCAACGGGGACATCAAGTATCCTGAACCCATGTTATTGCACCTGGTCTTCGGTTAATTCACTGGCCAGTTCCAGCGCGCGGCGATGCGCCGCAGCGGTCGCCTCGCGCACCAGGCGATCCAGATGATTTTGCTGGAACGAGAGTATGGCCTGCTCGGTAGTCCCTTTATTCGAGGTCACCTGCGCGCGTAGCTCAGCCACGTCCTTGCCCTGTGCCATCGTGGCCGCGCCCAGCGCGGTCTGGCGCGCGAGTCGTCCGGCGGTATCCGGCGGGAGCCCCAGCTCGACGCCGGCCGCTTCGAGTAGCTCGATAAAGTAGAAAAAGTAAGCCGGGCCGCTGCCCGAGATTGCCGTTACCGCATCGAGGTCCGCTTCCGTGTCGACCCAGATGCTGATCCCGACCGCCTGCATGATCTTTTCCGCGGCGGCTTGCTGCGACTCGCTGACCCTGTCGTTGGCGGCCAGCCCGGTCGCGCCCAGCTGCAGCAGGGCGGGCGTATTCGGCATGCAGCGCAC
>JAOTUD010000335.1 GCA_029864065.1 Gammaproteobacteria bacterium
ATCGGCGGACCGCTGGGCGCGTTGATGGGGATCGCCTTCGGGCACGGCTTCGATCACGGTCTCGGTAAGCTCGACAGCGCTGACTGGCAGGCATACCAGGAACGAATCCAGGCCGCCTTCTTTACCGCGACTTTCTCGGTCATGGGTTACATCGCCAAGGCCGACGGGCGCGTCACCCGCGATGAAATCCGGCTGGCCGAAGCGGTCATGGATCGCCTTGGGCTCAACGCGGAGATGCGCGAATCGGCCAAGAAGCTGTTTTCCGAGGGCAAGTCCGTCGATTTTCCGATCGACGAAGTCATGGAGCAGTTCAGGCGGGAAACGCATCGACGCACCACGCTGATCCAGATGTTCATCGAAATCCAGCTGCAGGCCGCCTATGCCGACGGCGTGATGCATCCGGCCGAGAAGGAGGCGCTGGTCTCGATCTGCGAGCATCTCGGTATTCCGGTCGCGCAGCTCGACCGCCTCGAGGAAATGCTGCGCGCCGGTTTTGGCCGCAGCGGTTACCACGCGGAGGCGGCCAGGACATCGCTCGACGACGCCTACCGGCTGCTCGGCGTGGATAAATCGGTAAGCGACGCGGAGCTCAAGAAGACCTACCGCCGGCTGATGTCGCAACACCACCCCGACAAGCTGGTCGCCAAGGGATTGCCCGAACAAATGATCCAGGATGCGAACGAGAAAACGCAGCAGATCAGGGCCGCTTACGAGCTGGTTCGGGAATCGCGCAAACGATGAAGAAGGTTTTTACCCACGAAAACCGCATGATTGTATTCAATATGAAGAACGTGCTGCAGGAACAGGGCATAGATACCGTGGTGGTCAATGAATTTGCCGCGGGCGGAGCGGGCGATTTGCCGGCTTTCGATACCTGGCCCGAGATCTGGGTCAAGGACGATTCGAAATTGCAGCGGGCGCAGGCGATTCTGCAGGCTATACTGAACAGTAATGCAGACAGGGCCTGGGTTTGCCGGCAATGTCATGAGCGCAACCACGCGGCGTTCGAGCTTTGCTGGAATTGCGGGCGTGCCAGCGAATAGTAGAGGTATGGGCCGATGAAAAGACTGTTCCTGAGCTTATTGCTGCTGTCGACGACGGCTCTCGCCGGCGAGGTCGGCATCGTCGCGGTCACGGTCGAGTGCCCCACCAGCTGCACGTTTTCGGTAACCCTCGAGCATGCCGACCAGGGCTGGAACCACTATGCCAACCAGTGGGACGTTGTCACGCTCGATGGCAGGATACTGAAATCGCGGGTGTTGTATCACCCGCATGTCGACGAGCAACCCTTCACCCGTTCCCTGTCCGGGGTGCTGATTCCGCAGGGCCTAAGCCGGGTCAAGATACGCGCACGCGATACGCAACACGGCTACAGCGACCAGGAATTCGTCGTCGACCTGCCGGGTCGCAACTAGCCCAGGTTGCGCTTCGCCGGATTCATCGAACCGCGTCACTCGACGCCGGGCCCTGTCCGGGAATGCGGGCTAGTTTTCGTGCCACAACAGCCGCAGGCCCAGGTACAGCAGTACGCTGCCGGGTATCCAGCGACGCACCAGGTGGCTGAAGCGACCGCGCGTCCTGTCGGCTCCCGACGCGACCAGCCAGGCTATCGAACCATTGACGACGGCGCCGGTGATAAGGAATACCGAACCCAGCGCGACCGATACCAGGATCCCGGGTGACGCCACGGAGGCCAGAAACTGGGGGATAAAGGCGAGAAAGAATAACGCGATCTTCGGATTCAGCGCATCGACCAGCAATCCGCGACGGAAATAGTGCCAGCCGTTGACGCCATCGCGATAAGAATTCGCCGGCGCCGACCGTCGCTGCGGCCGCAACAGATCTATCCCGAGATAGATCAGGTAGGCTGCGCCCAGGTACTGCACGACTGCAAAGGCCACGGGCGCCGTCACGAGCAGCGCGGCGACGCCGGCGGCGGCGAGCAGGACATGCACGAAAGCGCCAGCCGTCATGCCGAGCACCGCGAAGGCGCCTGCCTTGAAGCCGCGCGCCGCGCTGACCGAAGTCACCAGCATCACCGACGGTCCCGGGGACAGGTTGACCGCGAGGCAGGCGATTACCAGCAGCATCAAGTTATGCAGGTCCATGGTCAGGCGCCGCGGGCCCTGGATCGCGCAGCGACGAAGGCTGCGACCGAACGGCTTACATCGGCCTCCGTCGTTGCCCATGAACAGACGCTGACACGTATCACGCTGCGTTGTCGCCACTGCGTGCCGCCGACCCAGCACTCACCCGACTGCTGAATGAGCCTGATCGTGTCGTTGGTCAGCGCATCGTTTTCGCAGGCCACCAGCACCTGGTTAAAAACCACGTCGTTGAGGATTTCGAACCCCTGAGTCGCGAGTTCGCCGGCAAATTGTCGCGCGCGCTGGTGCAGGCCGTAAACCAGGTCGTCGAGGCCCGATCTACCGAGGTACTTGAGTATCGCCCAGAGTTCGAAGATGCGCCCGCGACGCGACATTTCGGGCGTATGCAGCATGCCGTCGCGGTTGTCGCTGTAGGTAATATAGGCGCCCGCGGCGTGCAGCGCGTTTGCCAGCGCGTCGCGGTCACGGCACATGATGACGCCGTTGTCGTAGGGGGTATTCAGGGTCTTGTGGCCGTCGAAGGACCAGGAATCGGCAAGCTCGATTCCCCGGGTCAGATGCTGCAACCTGCTCGCGGCGGCCGCCCACAGGCCGAATGCGCCGTCGATATGCACCCAGGCATCGACCTTGCGCGCCGCCTCGCAAAGGCTCGCGAAATCGTCAAACGCGCCCGAGTTCACGTTGCCGGCCTGCAGTATCAGGATGGTCGAAGCATCCATCTGCGGAACCAGGTCGGGCCTGATTCGACCCTGTGCGTCGGCCTCGATCCATTCCACGTTGTCGATGCCGAAACCGAGCAGCGCGAGCGCCTTCGATACCGTGCCGTGCGCCTGCCGGCTGGCGATGACCCGCAGGCGCGGCGCAGCGACGAAGCCGTGGCGATTGATATCCCAGCCGAGCGTCGCGAAGTGCCTGTGGCGGGCGGCCGCGAGCCCGCACAGGATCGACAGCGAAGACCCGCTGACGTATCCGGCCACCGTCGATTCGGGTAGCGCAAACAGCTGGCGCAGCCAGCCTTCGGTGACTTCTTCGAGCCGCGCCGCGATCGGCGACGACAGGTATAGCGGCGTGTTCTGATCCCAGAAATCGGTAAGCCAGCGCACCGCGAGCGCGGCGGGTATCACACCGCCGTTGACGAGGCCGAAATATCGTCCCCCGATTTGCGCCACGGTCGCGGGCCCGCCGTATTCATCGAGCTGGCGCAGAATCTGCAGCGCGTCGCCCGGCTCGGCAGGGAGCGGTTCGTCGAATTCAGCCAGGTTTTCGAGCGCCCGGGGCGTCGGAAACACGTTGCGCTGCAACGCCGTATCGGCGTAACCGTAGGCCGCGTCGCGCGCGCTGTCGAACAGGGTCTTTTGTTGCATTTCGGCAAACATTCGTTTGCGGATATCGTCGCTCATTTTCCATCCTTGCAGAGTTGCCTGACCCTGGTTTTCAGTTCGGGCAGGATTTCGGATTCGAACCACGGGTTTTGCCCGAGCCAGCGACTGTTGTGCGGACTCGGATACGGCAAGGGTAGCATGTCGGGCCGGTAGTCTCGCCAGGAACTGACTATCTCGGTCAGCGGCCGGGATCCGGTGCCGAGATGGTAGCGCCGTGCGTATCGCCCCGGCACCAGCGTCAGCTCGAGCCGTCGCATTTGCGCCAGCAACGGTCCTCGCCATCGGGCCGCGCATTCCGGACGAGGCGGCAAATCGCCGGACTTGCCGCTACCGTCGATGACACGCGCACCGCGAATGATCAGGTCACAGCTGGACATGGGTCGGAGCCTGCATCATCATCGATTGCCTGTTGGCGGGACTCCGGGTTACTGTAGCGGGACGGCGCCACCGCTTCAAGCTCTTGCCAGCGGCCGGCAGGCGACAGCTTTGCGCTACCCTGTCCTGTGCCGTGGACGCTACAAATAGCGCCATCCTTCGAACCGCAATGTTGCGGATTGCGCGAAACGTGATTCGCGGATCAAGCGGGATCGAATAAAATCCAAAAGCGCCGCGCTAACGTACATTAATCGATTTTCTCGACACGCGGGACAGGGTCACGACAATGAAGGTAATGATGCTAATCGCGCACGGCAGCCGCAAGCAGTCTGCCAACGACGAAGTGCGCCAGCTTGCGCAACGGGTGCAGGAACTTGGCGGCGGCGATTATGACGCGGTCGTGCCC
>JAOTUD010000336.1 GCA_029864065.1 Gammaproteobacteria bacterium
CGCGCCCAGCGATAAAACGCATCGTAGAGCAGCATACCGGCATCGACCTGCTCGAGGTCGTCGCGGTACATGCGCGAAAGCCCGAGCGATGCCGCGAGCAGGCCCGCCGACTGCGGCGCGAGTTCGGGCCGGTCGGTGTCGGCACCGCGCACTATCGTGGCCAGTTTCAGCAGCGCGTCGGTTTCGAGCCTGAATTCTTCGAGCATCGTGTCGAAGGTACAGCTATCGCCGCGGTGGCTCCAGAACACGCCCTCGATATCGAAAGGCGTGGCGTCGAATTTTTCCGCCACGCCCGCGACTTCAGCGGGTGCGACGAACAGGAATTGTGCGCGCGCGTCGACGAATCGGCGGATCAGCCAGGGGCAGGCCATGCGATCGATCTTGGGCCGGTGACGCGTAACCCAGACGCTGCGCCCGGTCGCCTGCTGGCGCGGGATTTTAGCTGCCGGTAGTAGAGCCTCGCCGGCATCGCGCCAGGCGAAATGCCCGCCTTCGAGCGCCTCGGCCTTGACGCGGTGGTTGCGCAGCAGCGCCATCGCGCCCTGGCTGATTTTCTTGCCCTTCTGGCAGTAAACCACGACCTGTCGGCCGGCAAGTTGTGGCGCGAGCGCGGCAATATCGTGATGCGGGTGACGCAACGCGGTCGGTATCAGATCCGGATCCTCGGCGAAGTCGTCGTCGATGCGAACATCGATGACGACCGGTGCCGCCGGCGTGCCGATCAGGCGGGAAAGCTGTGCTACGGTGATTTCGTTGGGTGACGGCATGACGCATCCTCTCCTATAGAATTTACCTGCCGGAGGTCGGTTCCCCGGGCCAGGTTTAGGTTTAACGGATGCGAAGCTTGGGCTTACGCCTCACGGGGTGTTCGCCAACCCCATGGCGCCGAGTATGGCGAAAGCACAGGATCAAATCAAGCGGCACGAATCCCGTCCCGCAAAGGGATGCTCACGGGGTCATTCGGCAGGCAGCGCGTAGGCGCCATCCTCGTCGTGGGTTTCGCGCCCGCCGAGCGCGGGGGCGAAGACGCACACCAGGCGCATGCGCGTAAACGATCGCAGGCAATGCCGCTCATGCTGATCCAGCACGTAAAGAGAACCCGGAGCGAGCGGAAAGACTTCTCCGGTGGCGAGGTTTTCCACTTCGCCTTCGCCTTCGACGACATAGTTCGCCTCGACGTGGTGCTTGTACCACAGGATTTGTTCGGCATCGGCCTCGATGCTGGTCTCCGTCAGCGTAAAGCCGACGCCGTCGTCGGCGAGTAAAAACCGGCGGCTGGCCCAGACCGGACCGCGCACGTCCCGTGGCGTGTCAATTAACTCGGTTAACGTTCTTACAATCACGACAATACTCCTGTTCACGAAGTGTCGATGATAGCATCAAAAAAAGCGCTCGCCCCGGCGCGCAAAGGGCGGCAGGAACGGGTAGTATTGGCGCTGTGGATACCGGCCGGGAGGAAATGCATGAATCCAGTCTCGAACACCGCTTATTACAGTTGCGGCGTGCGCATGGACGACGCAAAACGGGATCGTTCGGTCTGCAACGACATTTATGCTCACAAATTCATGGATGCGCGCGGCCTCGAAATTTACCAGCCCTTCCGCTCCGAGACCATGCCCAATCTCTCGAACATAGCGAGATGCAGAATCATCGACGAGCGCGTCTCGGCAGAATTACATAAATCACCGTCGACCACGGTGATAACCATCGGTGCCGGCTTCGACACGCGACCCTACCGGCTGCGCGGCTGCCGATGGATCGAACTCGACGAGCCACAGGTAATCGAGTACAAGCAGCAAAGACTTTCCGAATCGGAATGCGAAAACCCGCTAACTCGCATCGCGATCGACTTGGCCAGTGAAGCGCTACTCGAAAAGCTGTCGCGCGTGGAACCGACGTCGCCCGTGGTTATCGTTATCGGGGGCGTATTCATGAATCTCGATCCCGCGGCGCTCGCACAGACGCTGCAACAGGTACAGCGACGCTTTCCGCGACACGCGCTACTGTGCGACCTGATGACACGCAGATTCTTCGACAAGTTTGCCCAGAGCGTTCACGGCAAGCTGGTCGCCGCGGGCGGTCAATTCAGCGATCGCCCCGAGAATCCTGCCGAAATATTCCTGCAGCACAATTATCGGCTGACCGAGTCGGTACCCATGTTAAGGCGGGCAAACGAACCGGGCTTGTTATGGGACGAGCTCAGGGTGCCCTCGATCATCTTCAGCCTTGTGCTCAACGTCTTCAAGCGCGACTTGCAAGGCTACGCGGTGCATCGATTCGACTTCGGCTGAGCGGCGGGAATTCAATTAGCAACAACAAGCAGGCCAACCACCATGAGCACCAACGACAAAACTCAAAGCACCTTCGGCAGCGCGGCCTACGGCGGCGAAAACTGGTCGCAACGCGAGGCCAGCCATCATCAGGAGCTCGGCGAAATCTGGGGCGGCTGCGGTATCGATTCCGAATGGCGGGAATTGAAGTCGGTGTTATTGCACCGTCCCGGCGATGAACTTGACGCGGCGCGAGACGACCCCGAGGCGGTGCAAATGCTGGCCGCGATCGACCTGCCACGGGCGCGCGATGAACACCAGGCGATGGTCGACGTATACTGCTCGCAGAATGTCGACGTGCACTTCGTCGATCCCGAACAGCCGTGCCAGCCGAACCTGATGTTTTGCGCGGATTTGTTCGTCATGACTCCCCAGGGCGCGATCCTGGCGCGGCCGGCATCCACGGTGCGCGCCGCGGAGGAGCGCTGGGTGGCGCGCCGGCTGGCGCAGCTCGGCATTCCGATCCTGAAGACCCTGACCGGCACCGGCACCTTCGAGGGCGCGGACCTGATGTGGATCGACGAAAAGACCGCGATGATCGGCCGCGGACTGCGCACCAATGACGCCGCGATCGCGCAGATCGAAAACCTGCTCGCGGAACTCGGCATCGATCTGATCGCGGTCGATTCGCCGTTCGGCATCATGCATTTCATGAGCCTGCTACGCATCGTCGATCGAAATCTCGCGATCTGCTGGCCGCGCCGTACCCCCTACCGCACCGTGCGCGTGCTGCAGGAGCGCGGTTACGAGGTCTCGTTTCCACCCTTCGCCGACGACTCCGAGAGTTACCGCGGCATCAATTTCGTCACGCTCGGGCCGCGGCGCATCCTGATGGTCGCGGGCCTGCCCAGGGTTCAGGCCTGGTTCGAGAAAATCGGCATCGAGTGCCTGACCACCCCGACCGACGAGCTGACCCTGGCGGCCGGCAACGTCGGCTGCCTGACCGGAATCCTGCAGCGCGAACTGGCCCAATAAGGTATCGCGATCGGGGATCATCGCGGTGTCGGTAGCCACACAGTCCATTATTCCATTTGCCAGACAGGTTGCGCTATTGCTGGTTGCGATTTCCTGCAGTTCACCGGGAACAGCGCTCGACGACGACGAGGGCTTCTGGAGCATCCAGCTGGAAAACGACCTCTGGGGGAGCAACGAGGACCGTTTTTACACCCACGGTTGGCAATTCAGCTATGCTTCCCCCGAAAAACCGCCGGGCTACCTGGAAGCGATATCCGACGCCATTCCGTTCTACGCGAAAGGGGAAACCGGATACCACGGCTTCAACCTGGGCCAGACGATTTTCACCCCGGAAGATATCACCACCCCGTCGCTGCAGGTCGATGATCGGCCTTACGCCGGCTGGCTTTATTTAGAGACCTTCATCGGGCACCGCTATTTCGACCGGGTCGATCGCGAGAAAATCAACGGATTTATTCTGACCATCGGCGTCGTCGGACCGGCGTCGCTGGCCGAGGGGACGCAAAAACTGGTGCACGACCTCGTCGACGGCGACGATCCCGCGGGTTGGGACAATCAACTCGAAAACGAACTGGGCATCAACGGCAGCTTCATCCAGAAATGGCGGCACATCTTCGACTTCGACGAGCGCCTGCAGACCGAGGTCAGCATGCACGGCGGCCTGACGCTCGGCAATGTCTACACCTATGCCGCTGCAGGGATCATGGCGCGCTGGGGCAGGCATCTCAAGGACGACATCGGTCCGCCCTCGATCAGCCCCGGCTTCCCGGGTCTGCCCGCTTTCAACCCGAACCGCAGGGCCAACTGGTACTTTTTTGCCGCGGTCGAGGTGCGCGCCGTCGCGCGCAATATTTTTCTCGATGGCAACAGCAACGTCGATAGCCACAGCGTCGAGAAAAAGAAACTGGTCAGCGATCTGCAGATCGGGGTGGCGATCCACTACGGCGACGCGCGCGTCTC
>JAOTUD010000337.1 GCA_029864065.1 Gammaproteobacteria bacterium
AAAAACTTAAGTAAAGATTCCCCCCTGGTGCCGGTATGGATCCAGGGGGGTTCTGTTTCAGGGCGATAGTATTTCCGTCCTTCAAAATGTGGTAGCTTTATAACCCGCGGGGAGGGGGAGCTTATGTCTTCGCAAGCTGTCGAATCGACTGCAGACGAACCGGTCATCCGTTGCGAATCGGTCTACATGATTTTTGGCGACAATGCGCACAGCATGTTGCAACAAGCCAATGGCGTCGTCGACGCCGCCAAATTCCAGGAGGCCGGGTGCATCGTCGGGGTCAACAATGCCTCGTTCGAGGTGCATGAGGGTGAATTGCTGATCATTATGGGCCTGTCGGGTTCCGGCAAATCGACGCTGATGCGCTGCATCTCCAGGCTCAACGAGGCGACCGCCGGAAAAATATACATCGAGGGCGAAGACATCCTGTCGATGAACAACAAGCAATTAATCGAGCTGCGCCGCAACAAGATGGGCATGGTGTTTCAAAGCTTCGCCCTGCTGCCGCACAAAACCGTTCTGGAAAACATCGCCTTCCCGTTGCAGGTCAAGGGAGTCAGCACCCAGGACAGCATGCAGCGAGCCAAGGAAATGGTGGACCTCGTGAGTCTCACCGGCCGCGAAAACTACTTCCCGCGGCAGCTTTCGGGCGGGCAGCAGCAGCGCGTCGGTATCGCCCGCTCGCTCGCGATCGAACCCGATATCTGGTTTCTCGACGAACCCTTTTCCGCGCTCGATCCGTTGATCCGCAAGGAGATGCAGGACGAGTTCCTGCGCCTGCAGGATGTCCTCGGCAAAACGATTTTATTCGTCACCCACGACTTCGACGAAGCGCTGCGCCTGGCCGACCGCATCGCGATCATGAAGGATGGCATCATCGAGCAGCTCGATACGCCGGCGAACATCGTGCTCAATCCGGCCACCGAGTACGTGCGCAAGTTCACTGAGGAAGTCCCACGCGAAAAAGTACTCAAAATCGAGGCCGTGATGGATCCCTACGATCCAAACGAAGATTTCAGCGATCTGAAAGTGCAAAAAGACGCTATTATCGAGACCGTGGCCGAGGACATTCTGAATACCGACAAACCGGTAGCGGTCGTCGACGCGGCAGGTGAGATCGTTGGTGCATTACATGCTTCCCATATTGTCCACGTCCTGTTTGGTGGCCGTGCCGATCATTCGGCCAAACAGGTTTCATGATCGAAGCGCTCAGGCAAGAGAAGTACCTGCAGTTTGCTCTGCTGGTCATCATTTTTTTGATTTTGTGCGCGGCCATCACTCCTTCCGAGGGTAACTGGTTCTGGCGACTACCACCGCTGATCAAGGAACTTCCGCTCATCATCAACAATTCGGTCGAATACGTGATGAACGACTGGTGGTTGATCGACGTCTGGGATCCGGATATCGAGGAATACGAACAAAAGCCGATGATGAACCAGTTCACCCGTTCGGCTTCGGGCCTGCTCCTGTTCCTGATCGAATTCATCCGCGAAATCTTTCTCGGCGGCGTCAAGACCATTGTCACCTTCTCCGGTTGGGATTGGGCCACTGAAAACCAGTGGGCGCGCTGGCCGGCATTGCCGTGGACCGTGGTTGCCGGTGGTGCCGCGATTCTGGGTTATGCAATGAAAGGGCCGCGGCTGGCGCTGTTGGTCGGGTTTACTTTCGTATACATCGCGGTATTCGGACAATGGGAACCATCGATGCAGACGCTGTCCTTCGTCTTGATCGCCGCGCCGATTTCGGTCTTGCTTGGCCTCGTGCTCGGTGTCTGGGCGTTCAGGAACAAATACGTGGAAATGGTGCTGAACCCGTTGCTCAATGTCATGCAGATCATGCCGCACTTTTCCTACCTGGTCCCGGTCGTGGTGTTTTTCGGTATCGGCGACCACGCCGGTGCGATCGCCACGGTCATTTTCGCGACTCCACCGATGGTGCGGCTGACCATACTGGGCCTGAAAAAGCTATCACCCGAGGTTGCCGAGGCCGGGTTGATGAGCGGCTGCAACAACCGGCAACTATTGTTCAAGGTGCTGATTCCGACCGCCCGGCGGGATATCCTGATCGGCGTCAACCAGGTCATCATGTCCTGTCTCGCGATGGTGGTCATCGCGTCGCTGATCGGCGCCAAAGGGCTCGGTAACCATTTACTGATCGCACTCAACCAGCTGAGGATCGGCCTGGCGCTCGAGATCGGCATATGTATCGTGCTGATCGCGATCACGCTCGACCGTCTGTCGCTCGCCTGGGCCGACAAGCAGATCGATTATTTCGCCGACCTGTCGTTTGTCGAAAGGCACAAGCATTCACTGATGTTCGGCGTGGTATTCATCGTCGGTGTCATCCTGGCCTGGATCGGTTCCTTTATTTTCCGAGAAGGGTTTAACTATCTCTACCTGATTCCGCACAACAAGGGCATTACCACCGAGCCATTCTGGCAGGCCGGAGTCGACTGGATTGTTGACACGTTCTTTTTCGGGCTCAAGAGTTTCAACGAATGGTTGATCGTCCAGATACTGGTACCGGTCAAAAACGCCTATCTCGGCATGCCGGTCGCGGCGACCTTCATGCTGGCCATGGGAATCGGGTATATTGTCGGTGGAGTAAGAGTCGGCCTGTCCGTTGGCGGATTTCTTTTGTTCATCGCGCTGACCGAGTGGTGGGACCGGGCGCTGATCACCGCCTACCTGATGACGCTGTCGGTGCTGATTTCAACCGCCATCGGTGTTATCGCCGGAACGCTGTGCGCGCAGCATCCGGTGGCCACCCGAATCATGCTGACGATATGCGATACCTTCCAGACCTTTCCGTCGTTCATCTACCTGATCCCGGTGATGATGCTGTTCGGCGTAACCGATACCTCGGTGCTGATCGCGATCGTGATTTATGCCACGGTCCCGGCCACGCGCTACACGATACAGGGTATGCTGAGCGTGCCGCCGCAATTACAAGAAGCCGGCTCGATGTCCGGTGTCAACCGTCTGCAGCGCTACTTGTCTATCGAACTACCGATGGCCTTTCCGCACATTGCGCTCGGTATCAATCAAACCGTTGTATTCGCGCTGTCGATGGTTATCATCGGCGCGTTGATCGGTACTGACGATCTCGGGCAATTGATTCTCAAATCCCTATCTGACAAAGCCGGTGTCGGCAACGGGCTGGTGCTGGGTTTGTGCGTCGCCTTTATCGGGCTCGCCATCGATCAGGTTCTGCGTACCTGGGCCAACCAGAGAAAACAGGCACTGGGCCTGGCGTAGCGCTGCCATTCCGGTGACTGTAGGAAGGATAGAAACGTGATTAACAGAATTCTGGTTGCAACCGATGCGTCGGCGGCCTCGAATCGTGCGTTAAAAATGGCTGCTCAATTTGCCGTCCAACACGACGCTGAATTGCTCATCATTCACGTCATTCGCGATATGCAAATACCCTTTGAAATAAAGGAAATTCCGGAACTGGAATTCAACAAGTTTGAAGCGTTCAACGATGCTCGTGAAGAAGTCATGCGCAAGATCGCCGGGACTATCTTGAGGACCGCCAAGGAAAAAGCGGAAAAAGCTGGAGTTAAAAAAGTTCAAACCGCGATCGGAACCGGTGATCCGGCGACCGGCATTCTCGGCTTTGCCAAGCGACGGAAGGCGGACATGATCGTAGTTGGGACCCGGGGCCTGGGCAAGCTGAAAGGGACGGTTCTGGGTAGCGTCTCGCGCAAGATTGCCAACCATGCCGAGACCACTTGCCTGATCGTCAGATAGCCAGCCAACAGGTGCAACGCCAGGGGCCTATACCTCAATACCAAACTGCGTCAGTGGGGGCACCCATCTAGCTCCAGGGCTTATGCATGGCCGGCACCGGGCTCGCCATCGATCAGATACTGCGAACCTGGGCCCATGAAAGGAAAAAGACTCTCGGAGTAGCCTAAGCCTGGCAATATTTTTGAATCCGGCCCAGCCTCGTCGTCCATCAAATCAGTCGCGTGCGCCTACGATGACGGAATATTAGCCGCATGCCAGAATAAAAGCTGCCTTTATCCGGGGACAGTTTACTTATATACGTATCCCGGGGAAGGGATACCTGTTCCACGATAACGAACTATCGGGGCGCGATCGTTATGCTGCCATGTATGGCTTACCAACTGCGCCTGGCGCGCGCATTTACCCGCGTTACGTTGGCCAGGTCGCGAAATCCCGAATTTCAGTTTTGTGAAATATACCAATATCTTTTTTGATCTGGCTGGAGATACTTGGTGGTGGCAAAA
>JAOTUD010000338.1 GCA_029864065.1 Gammaproteobacteria bacterium
TCACCGGTAAAATATCGCGCAAAATCGAGTCGCGGTAACCGCCCTCGGCAAAGGCGTGGCGGCCGCCGAGCATCATCAGGCCGCCACCCCGCTGGCTGACGAATTCGACTATCATTTGCTGCTGTTCGCGGCTCAAAAGCGAAATCTCGACGCTGCCCAGTATCAGCGCATCGTAGGAAAACAGTTCCTCGCGCGTAATCGGAAAGCCGTTGCGCAGCTCATCCCCGGATTCTACACCGACCCGGTAAAACTTGGCATCGGCGGTTCTGATCAACCCGCTCACGCGTAAATTCTCGTCATCCGCTACCGCCCGGCGGATGAACTTCAGCTCGAAGCGCGGTTCCCCTTCGAAATACAGGATTCGCCGGCTGCGATCATCGACCGACAGGAAGCTCCGCCGGCTGTTGTTTGCCGCAATCTGCTCCCGCGCCTGGTTGGCCACGGAAAATTTGAGCGCCCTCGGGCCGGCTTCTTCGCTGCCCAGCGGAACCTCGATAGACTGCGATCCCGGCTGCAGGCGAATTTGACCCTGGTAAAGAATCCGGCTGTCGTCCTCGACCACGAGATCCACCGTCTGCGCGTCGTATCCGCGTTGCCTGATCGCAACATCGGCAACCACCCGGCTGCCCTGCAGGATGCGTTGCGGCAGCTCTACCCCGCTGATCTCGATGTCGCGCGGGTAGCCTGCCTGTCCGATGCCGATGCCGTGCACCGGGATTCCCGCGGACCTGAGCGACAGCAGGCGCGCGTCGAGCTGCTGCAGCGATCCGGTGGCGCCGTCGCTGACGACGATCAGGCCGGCTAGCGGCTCTCCCTGCAACGCGTCCTGCACCTGCTTCAAACCCTGTAGCAGGTCGCTGGCGCCAGCACCGTAATCCAGCGTGGCGATGTCGTTGACCGGTTGCGCGCCGACGCCGAATTTGAACAGCTTGGTGTCGAATCTTTGCCGCAGACTACGCAACAGGGATCCGCTTTCGGCATCGAACTGCCGGCCGATAAATTCATGGCGCGGCGCACCTGCGTAATCGCTGATATTCATGCTGATCGAATTGTCGAGCAACACGCCGACCACGTTCGGCTGCGGTGCCTGCGAACTGACCTCGAGCATCGGCCGCAGCAACGCGAACACCACCAGCGAGATCGCGCAACTGCGCAACACCGCGATCGCGACGCGGTCGCGCGGCTGCGTATCTGCGCGCAGGCGGAAATAGCCCAGCACGACAAACGACAGCGTCAGCACCGCCAGCGGCAGCAGCGCGAGTTGCCACCAGGGCAAGGCCAGTATCAGCCTGCCCTGTGCGAAAAACTCCGCCGGGTACTTGAACAGGATTTCAAACATGGCTGCGATCGATCCCGGCGCGACCCTAATGGGTCATCGCATAAATCACGAAGTTGATGCCGATTTCGAAAGCGTAGGTGGAAAACTTGAGCGGATAGCCCGGGTCGTCCGCCCATTCCCACGCGTCCCCGAGGTCGGTATTCCAGTTGATCAACACCATCAGGCGGCCATCATCGTCGAATATCCCGCGCACGTGCGGCACAAAGCCGTCGTATTCGTGGGTCGGCCCGCCGTACCGGGAACCCCAGCCCTGGCGGATATTCGGCACCTGTATGACGTTGTCGATATTGTAAAAGGCGCTGAATACCGGGTGCTCCGGAGGCAGTTCGACGACCGCGCGGTCGGGAAAGACGAGCTGCATTTGCGACAGGAATTGCTCCCAGGCCCAGGTTCCCCAGAAATCGTCGATCACCAGGAATCCACCTGCGAGCAGGTAGTTGCGCAGCGCCAGGATCTCGGCGTCGCTGAGCGCCATGGATCCGACCTCGACGGCGTAGAGCAGCGGGAAGCGGCGCAGCTTCGGGTCGGTCAGCTTGATCACGTTGTCCGAGCCGTAGGCGTCGACGATGCTCAGACGCTTCAGCGCGATCAGGAACTGGTGGTCCGCCTTGGGGTAGTCGATGGCCCAGCGTCCCCCTTCGTCGTAGTCGTCGAACTCGCCGCTGTAGATACCGCGGGTAAAGTAAAATTCGTGAGAGTTGCCCGGAATCCCGTCCGCGGCGGAGTCCTGCTTCGCCGCCTGGCCGGCAACCTGGCCCATCGGCGCGCCACCGAAAGGCGCGGCAAGCGGCCCGACCACGGTGAAGCGCGCCGGCGTATCGTTAGCGGATTGCGCGCCGGCGACGAGCGCGAACTGCGCACTCGCGACAACAAGGATAACGATCAGGAATTTTGCCATCATCGCTATCGATCCTGGGCAGGTAGTTGCCGTTCCATCAGGCGCGCGCCAAGCTTCAATTGGGATTCAGCACGATATCGAAACGTCCGAACAGGATCGTTTCACCTTTCACATTCGACTCCTCGAGGAATATCGCCTGCTGCTCCATCGACTCGTCGAGATTGGGGTCGCCCTTGAAGAGTATCTCGCTATCGAAATAACCGTAACCCTCGCTATTGACTGTTATATGGACATGCCTGACGCCGTAATAGTTTCCCGGCACCACCGACCCGAACTGGTAACGGCCCTTCTCGTCAGATTCCAGCACGGTGCTGTAACGCTCGGTGTAATCGCCCTCGCCGTCGGCCTGCCGGATAAAGATTCTGGCGCCCGCCACGGGCACGCCGTCGATGGTGGTAACCCGGCCGCGGATATTCATGCGCTCCCCGGGGTCGCCGGGTTGCCACATATCGATCAACTTGGCCCTGTTCTCGTCGGCACTGCCGGGAGTCGCCGCATCGGATTGCGCGAGGACCAGCCCGGATCCAAAAACCGCATTTGAAATCAACAGGTTAACGACCAAAAACAGAAAAGCAATGCTAATTCCCTGGGTACGCATTGGGTGATCCTCAGCAGGGTGAAGGGCAAGTTTTTATATACTATTTGTGGCTGGCCGACAACATATTGTAGGATGCGACGGGTGCTTCCGGATCGATCCACGTGGCTGAACGCACCTCGCCAGGCCGCGTACAGGCGCACGCCAGCGCAACGATCGGAGCGCGCCTTCAACGCGCACCAGGCAACCTACAACGCGCGCGTCAACGCGGAGGGATCAGGACAAAATTACCGAAATGCTGCTTTTTGAGGAATTCCCGTTGCGCGTCGGCGATATCTTGCAGCGCAAAGGTTTTTGCCACCAGCGGGATGATTTCGCCTCTCTCGATGTAGCCGATCAGGTTCGGGAAAACCGGTTCGTCCCAGGCGGTGCAACCGATCAGGCGCAGGTCCTTGAGGTAGAAATCGCGCATGTCCATGGTTACGATCGGTCCGGCGATCGCGCCCGACGATGCATAGCGCCCGCCACGCCTCAACAATTTGAGCAGCGGCTCGAATCCGTCGCCGGCGACGTTGTCGATGATCACGTCGACGCTGCCCGCACCGAGTGCGGCGATCAGGTCGGCGCCGCGCTCGACGACCTCGATGCCCAGCGAGCGCACCGCGTCGACCTTGGATTTTCCAGCGATGCCGATCACCCGCGCGCCGCGGCGCTGCGCCAGTTGCGCCACAGCGGAACCGACCCCGCCCGAGGCACCGGGTACCAGCACGCAGTCCGACTCGCGGACCGCGGTGCGGTGCACCATGTTTTCCGCGGTGCCATAGGCGCACGGAATCGTGGCCAGCTCGATATCGCTCCAATCGCAGTCGACCGCGAATACCTCGCTCGCCGGAACACTGACATACTGCGCAAAGGCGCCGTCGAAATCCGAAGCCATCCAGATATTTTCCAGCGAGGCGAAGCCGTTCTCGCGCATACAGGCCCGCACCAGCACCCGTGCGCCCAGCCCCGGCGCAGCGACGCCAGGTCCCTGCGCGACCACTTCGCCGCAGCAATCCGTGCCCTGGATCAGCGGGAAAGGGGTCGTTTCGTTCCAGCCGCCGTCGGCGAGGTTGCCGTCGTCGTGCTCGCTCTCGGCGAACTGCTCGGTGCCGCTCTTGACCGAGGACGAATACCAGCCCAGGCGGGTGTTGATTTCGGTATTGTTGACGCCGGCGGCGAGAACCCTGAGCAGCAGTTCGCCCGCGCCGGGACGCGGGATCGGCACGTCGCGATAGTCCAGCTTGTCATAGCCGCCGTTGCCGGTGGTGACCACCGCTTTCATGCTTTGCTGCGCGGGCTTCAGATCGAAACGATCGGGATTGCTGTGCTTCAGGTAGCCGAGGTCCGGCATCGCTTGCGTCTCCGATAAAGCCTTCAGCATAATCAGTGGCCTCGCAGATGTCGAATCCAGGCAGGGCGCTGTCGTCATCCCCGCGC
>JAOTUD010000339.1 GCA_029864065.1 Gammaproteobacteria bacterium
GCTGGCCGAAATGAACTGCGATCACGTGCAGGGCTACTATATCAGCCATCCGCTCGAGGCCGGGCAGGTCGCTAGCTGGCTCGAAACCTCGGTTAAACCAGACCTTGCTCGGAAAGGCAGGTGACATCGTCGCCGATGATGACGTGATCGAGTACGCGGATATCGACCAGCGCCAGCGCCTTGCGCAGGCACTCGGTAATGCGGATGTCCGCCTGGCTCGGTTCGCAAATTCCTGACGGGTGGTTATGCGCCAGGATTACCGCGGCGGCGTTGTCGGCAAGCGCCTGCTTGACGACTTCGCGCGGGTATACGCTGGCGCCGTCGATAGTGCCGCGAAACAGTTCGCGAAATGCGATCACGCGATTGCGATTGTCGAGCATCAGGCAGGCAAAAACCTCGTGGTCGTAATCGCGCAGCCGCGAACGCAGGTAGTTAACGGTCTGGGCCGGCCGGGTCAGGCAATCCTCGTGGGCGAGACGTTCCGAGAAATGCCGGCGCGCGATTTCCAGTGTTGCCTGCAATTGCACGAACTTGGCCATGCCCAGGCCCTTGCGCCGGCAAAAGTCGCCGGCGTCGGCATCCAGCACGCCGCGCAGCGAGCCATGATCCAGCAGCAGCTGGCGTGCGAGGTCGACCGCGCTGCTGCCGGCAACCCCGGTGCGCAGAAATATCGCCAGCAGCTCGGCGTCCGATAAGGCGTTGGCGCCTCGGGTAAGCAGTTTTTCACGGGGTCTTTCGGCGCTGGGCCAATGCGAGATAGCCATGGGTATTCCTTTACCTGGTGTGCTTAAAGGCTAAAATAGATCAAATGCAATCGCTCGGCAACAAGAAAATTCTACTCGGCATCACCGGCGGCATCGCCGCCTACAAGGCCGCGGAACTGGTGCGCCTGTTGACCAGGGCCGGTGCCGAGGTGCGCGTGGTGATGACGCCGGCGGCGCAGGAATTCGTACAACCGCTGACTTACCAGGCGCTGAGCGGCCACCGCGTTTACACCGACCTGTTCGACGCCGAGGCCGAATCCGCGATGGATCATATCGAGCTCGCGCGCTGGTGCGACCTGCTGGTGGTGGCGCCGGCGTCGGCCGATTTTCTCGGCAAGATGAACGCGGGTTATGCCGACAACCTGTTGCTGACGCTCTGTCTCGCCAGCAAACAGCCGGTTGCGGTGGCGCCGGCGATGAATCAGCAAATGTTCGCCAACCCCGCGACGCGCGACAATTTGCACAATTTGACCGGGCGCGGGGTGCTGGTGTGGGGGCCGGACGAGGGCGAGCAGGCCTGCGGCGACGTCGGTCCCGGTCGCATGCTAGAGCCGGCGTAGTTGCTGCACAACATCCTGCTGCAGTTCGGCCCGGGCAAGCTCGACGGGGTCAGGCTGCTGCTGACCGCCGGTCCGACGCGTGAGCCGATCGATCCGGTGCGCTACATCAGTAATCGCAGCTCGGGCAAGATGGGATATGCCGTAGCCGAGGCGGCTGTGAAGCAGGGGGCGAGGGTCACGCTGGTCAGCGGCCCGGTCGCCCTGACGCCACCGGACGGGGTCGAACTGGTCGCGGTGGAATCGGCGCAGCAAATGCACGACGCCGTGATGCGCGAGGTTGCGGATTGCGAGATCTTCGTTGCCTGCGCCGCGGTGTCGGATTACCGCGTCGATCAGGCCGCGCAACACAAGATCAAAAAAACGGGCGCGGCGCTGACCCTGCAACTGGTGCCCACCCCCGACATCCTGGCGGAGGTCAGCGCGCTGCAAGCGCGGCCTTTTTGCGTGGGTTTCGCGGCGGAAACCGAAAACCTCGAACAATACGCGCGCGGCAAACTGCAGCAGAAAAATCTCGATATGATTGCGGCCAACCGGGTCGGCTCCGCCGGCAGCGGTTTCGAAACCGATTTCAACCAGCTCGAGGTGTACTGGCGCGATGGCGGGCAATCCATCGAGCACGCCGGCAAACCCGTGGTCGCAAAACAGCTTATCGATTTGATCGCCGAACGCTATACTCGCGCCCGTTCCTGACAGCCGAAGTACGAAATGACAGTCAACAAAAGCCATGTCGCCGAAATTCTGATCGAGGCCCTGCCCTATATACAGGCGCTGGATCGTAAAACCGTCGTGATCAAGTTCGGTGGCAATGCGATGGTCGACGAAGCCCTGAAGAGCAGCTTTGCGCAGGATATCGTGTTGTTGAAGCAGGTCGGCGTGAATCCTGTCATCGTGCATGGCGGCGGGCCGCAGATCGGCAAGTTACTGGAGCAGATCGGCAAGCAGAGCCGCTTTATCGAGGGCATGCGAGTTACCGATAACGAAACCATGGATGTCGTCGAAATGGTGCTGGGCGGCCAGGTAAACAAGCAAATCGTGTCGCTGATCAATCGCCATGGCGGGCGCGCGGTCGGGCTTACCGGCAAGGATGGCGGCATGATCAGCGCGCGCAAGATGAAGCTGTCCGGAGACGATTCGGAGGGCAACGATCTCGGCCAGGTCGGCGAGGTCGAGGCGATCGATGCGGCCGTGGTCGAGATGCTGGACGACGCCGGCTTTATCCCGGTTATCGCGCCTATCGGCGTGGGCGCGGACGGATCTTCCTATAATATCAACGCCGACCTGGTGGCGGGCGAACTCGCCAAGGTGCTGGGCGCCGAAAAGCTGTTGTTGCTGACCAATACCCCGGGCGTTCTCGATCCCGACGGCAACTTGCTGACCGGCCTCAGCGCCGAACAGACCGAACGCCTGATCGCCGACGGTATCATCCACGGCGGGATGCTGCCCAAGGTGCGTTGCGCGCTGGATGCGGTCAGGGCAGGGGTGCGCACCAGCCAGATTATCGACGGTCGGGTCAAGCACTCGGTGTTGCTCGAATTGCTGACCGACAGCGGGGTGGGTACCCTGATCAGGGGCGACGAAGCAGGCCAGGATGGCCGCTAATCAGTCTGCTTCTGATTTGAGCAGGCGGTAGCGTTCGACGTCGCGGTCGTACTGCCCGTTTATTTTTTCCTTCTCTTTTTCTTTCAGTGCCAGCTGTTCGTTGCGGCTCACCAGTTTTTGCGAAAAGTGTTCGATTTTCTGCGCCAGTCCGCCGGGAACCTCGAGGCCCTGGGAGGTAAAATTGCGCTCGGCGCTGGCCTCGAGCTGTTCCAGCGTCTCGCGCGTCGACTCGATGCTGTTCTGAATCAGGCGGATTACCGAATCGATGACCTGGATGCGGCTGTCGCGTGCAAGTTCCAGCTCTTTTTCCGAGCTGAAGGTCAGCAGCAGCACCTGGTCTTTTTTATCCTGCAGCTCCTTTAGCCTGGCCTCTTCGGCGGCCTGCTCCTGCTGTTTGCGTTTGGCCTCGGCCTCGGCGGCGAGCTCTTCATCCGATTTGGCGGCTTCCTTGGTCGTCAGCACGACGCCCTGGGAGTTAAGCTGCTGATGCTGCTTTCTTACCTGTTCCGCGGGCAACCGGTCGCTGTAGCGGACCTGGCCGTTCTCGTCGATCCATTTGTAGAGCGCCCCGGCCGATGCCAGCACCGACGCCGTGGTCACCAGGATGGCTATGGTAACAGCGGGTATAAATGCCGATTTCGCGTGGTGATACTGTCTCGTGTCGCGCACAGTGATATTTTATCCTAGCGGCCGGGGTTGTTCAGGCGTAACAGCGATGATAGTTGATTAATCGTGATATTTCATTAGTTTGCGAACTATTGCCGATTCGTCAGCAGGCTTGTAACCGGCGTATGCAGGGCCTGCAGATAGTGCCTGTCGCGCGGCGATGTCACCAGCACTGCGACGCCGACGTTACGCGGATTCCATGCCGGATCGATGTCGATGCGGTGGCGATTGCTGGCCTGCAGGTTTTGCTCCCGGCTCATGTAGCGCACCACGCGCTGGTGGTGCAGGATTGCCCCCGAATTCTCGCCGCGCTCGACGTCGGTGGATAAATTATTCTCGTAGACCAGGTAACGATGCTGGAGTTGGCCGATGGCGGCGCGGTCTCGCGTCGACTGCAACTCGACGACGAGCCCCGTTGCGTCGCCCGACACGGTCATCGTCAGCGCAACCGGCGCCTGTTGCCCGTTCGCCTTGCGAATCTTATCCATGATGTTAGCGGCGCCGCGCGCTTCCATGCCGTCGACAAAGAATTCAGGTGTGTAGATCGTACGCTGCAGGTTGTTGGCGCCAAGCTGGCGTTGTCGGCGGGTGTATTCGGCGCTCGAGAAACGATCCTTCCAGCCGAGATAATCCCAGTAGTCGACGTGGAAAGACAGCGCT
>JAOTUD010000340.1 GCA_029864065.1 Gammaproteobacteria bacterium
ATCGCGGGCCTGGTCGGCCTGCTGGCGCTGACCGGGTTTTCGCTGCCGTACCTGGTCAACGCAACCGCGACGCCGCCGATGCAGGTATTGCGCACCGTGGTCAGCCGCCGATCCTGGCTGCGCGGCCTGCTGATATCGGGCAGCGCGATCGTTGCCATTTTCGCGGTGCTGGTGCTGCTGATGCAAAGCTCGATGCTGGCGGTGGCGACCCTGGCCCTGGTGCTGGCTTGCGCGTTTATCCTGCCGCTGATACTGGGCCTGATGGTCAAGCTGCTACTGTATTCCACGCGGCGGCGTTTCTGGTTGCGCCCATACCTGTTGAGCCGCCTGCAGGCGAGCTCGCGCGGCGCCATCTACGTAATGTCCGGTTTCAGCCTCGTGCTGATTGCGATATTGCTGATCGCGGTGGTCAAGGACGAGCTGCTCGGCTCGTGGCAGGAGCAATTACCCGACGATATCCCGAATTACTTCCTGATCAACATACGCAGCGATGACATCGGGGCCGTTGGCGCGTTTATGCGAGAGCATCGGATCGAGGCCTCGATGCCGTTTGCGCTGGCGCGTGCGCGATTGTCGCAGATAAACTCGGTCGACGTGGAGCAGATCGATTTTTCGCATCCGCGCGCCGATTTCCTGGTCAAGCACACCTTTAACATGACGCACGCGACGCAGCTGCCCGATCAGAACGAAATCGTTGCCGGCAGCTGGATCGATGCCGACAACCCGCGCGCGCAGCTATCGGTCGAGCAGGGCATGGCCGAGAAACTCGACCTCGAACTCGGCGACGAACTCACCATGAAAGTCGGCAGCAAAACGCTGCGCGCGCCGGTGACCAGTATCCGCTCGGTCGTTTGGGAAAACTTCAAGCCGAATTTTTACCTGATATCCAACCCCGAGTTGCTCGCCGACCTGCCGCAAACCGGGTTGATGAGTGCCCTGATCGAGGATCAGAACAAGGCCGATCTGAAGCAATTGCTGAAACGCTTTCCGTCGATAACGCTGCTCGATATCACCGAGCTGATGGCGCGAGTTCGGGGCATCGTCGACAAGGCCAGCGTGGCGTTGCAGTTCTTTTTCGTGTTTGCGCTGGCCTCGGCATTGATCGTGCTGCTGGCAGCGATACAGACCGGCAGGCAGCAACGCGAAATCGAGTCGTCGTTGCTGCGGGCGCTCGGTGCGCATACCAGCCAGTTGTATCGGGTGCAGGTACTCGAATTCACGCTGATGGGCGCCTTGATCGGCTTTTTCTCCGCCGCTTTCGCGACCGCGGCCGGCTGGGCGATCAGCGTGTATTTCTTCAATATCGACTTCCATTTTTCACCGGCGGTGTGGGTCTACAGCCTGCTATCCGCGTCGCTGGTATTGACGATTGCCGGCACATTAGTCAGCCGCAGGGTTTATAATGTTTCTCCGATGAGAATATTACGTTCCTGAATTCCTGGCCGTGAACACTGTTGATCACGAACCATTTATCACCGCGGTAACCAGGCAGATCGGCTGGGATGACGACCTCGCCCGCGCGCTGGATTACGCGTCTACCTCGGACCACCCGGACAAGAGCAGGCCGCGCAGCATCGACGTTGCCCGGCGCGTGCTCGAGCTCGGCAGCGACCGCGATACGGTGATCGCAACCCTGTTGAGCGACCCGGGCCTGCGCGACAGGCTCGACGATAAAGCGATCGAGGACGAGTTTGGCGGCGAAATCGCAAAGCTGAACCTTGGCGTAAACCAGTTAAACACCCTCAAGGACGGCACGCCGGCGCGCATCGACAGCCCCGAGCAGGCCGAGAAACTGCGCCGTTTGCTGCTGGCGATAATCGGCGACGTGCGCGTGATGCTGATCAAACTTTGCTACCGCGTCGAGCGCCTGCGCCTGCTCAAGCACGGGGATTACGAGCAACGGCGCTGGATCGCGCGGGAAACGCTCGACATTTACGCGCCGCTGGCCAACCGGCTGGGTATGGGGCTGCTCAAATGGGAGCTCGAAGACCTGGCGTTTCGCGCGCTCGAACCCCAGGTATACAAGCGCATCGCCAGCCTGCTGGAAGAGAAGCGCAGCGAACGCGAGGCCTTTATCGAGAAGTTCACGACGCAACTCGAAGCGCTGCTCGATGAGCAGGAAATACGCGCCAGCGTGCAGGGCAGGGTCAAGCACATCGTCAGCATCTGGCGCAAGATGCAGCGCAAGAACCTGGAATTTCACGAGCTGTTCGACGTGCGCGCGGTGCGCATCCTGGTCGATTCGGTTGCCGACTGTTACGCGGTGCTCGGCATCGTGCATACCACCTGGCAGCACATCCCGAAAGAGTTCGACGACTATATCGCGAACCCGAAGGAAAACGGTTACCGCTCGCTGCACAGCGCCGTGGTAACCGACGACGGCAAGGTGGTCGAGGTGCAGATTCGCAGCCATGAAATGCACCAGAACTCGGAACTGGGCGTTGCGTCGCACTGGCGCTACAAGGAAGGCGCGAAACTCGATCGGCGCATGGAGTCCAGCATTTCGCAAATGCGCGACCTGCTGCAGGGATCCGCGGAAGAAGTTTCCGACGCGATCTCGGAAATCTCGACCGGGTTGTCCAACGATCGTGTTTACGTTTTCACCCCGACCGGGCAAATCATCGATATTCCGCAGGGAGGCACGCCGCTCGATTTTGCCTACAGCATTCATTCGGAGGTGGGTCACCGCTGCCGCGGCGCCAAGGTCAACGGGCGTATCGTTAACCTGACCACGGTATTGAAAACCGGGGACGAAGTCGAAATCCTGACCACCAGGGAAAGCCGACCGAGCCGCGACTGGATGAACAAGAATCTCGGATTCATCAAGTCGGCCGGCACGCGCTCCAAGGTGCGCAACTGGTTCAACCACCAGGACTTCGAGCAAAACCTGCTCGATGGCAAATCGATATACGATCGAACCCTGAGCAAATACTCGATCCATAAAGCCGATCTGAAGCAGCTGGTCGCGCATTTCAAACGCAAGGACGCCGACCAGTTTTTTGCCGATATCGGGCGCGGCCTGATTACCTCGGCGCAGATCCTGGGATTCCTGCAGGCTGAAAACGAGCAGGATCCGTTTAAGAAAATCAAGAAGGAGACCACGACGCCGGTCTCCAGGGACGAGGTCAGCATCCAGGGAGTGGGTAATTTGATGACCCAGTTTGCGCGTTGCTGCAAGCCGGTGCCGGGGGACGAAATAATCGGCTTTATCACGATCAACAGCGGTATCAGCATCCACAAGCGCGGCTGTTCGAATATCCTGTCGTTACCGGAACAGAAGCGTCAGCGCCTGATCGAGGTCGAGTGGGGCGGTCACAACGGATCGGTATACCCGGTCGAAGTCAGCATGAGCGCATACCAGCGTACCGGGCTGATGCAGGATATCAGCACCATTCTGGCGAATCACAAAATCAACCTGTTGCACGTAAATTCGAATACCAACAAGGACGATCAAATGGTTTACACGCGGCTGACGATGGAGATCCACAGCGTCGACGAACTGGTCGTCATCATCGACAAGTTATCGCGCCTGCCCAACGTCCAGGACGTGCGGAGAATAGCCTGATGCGTCCGGGCAGCGAAATCACCCACGCACGGGCTGCGGGTTTTGCCCTGAACCGGCGCTTCTGTATCGCGCCGATGATGGATTGCTCGGATCGGCACAGCCGCTTTTTTCTGCGTCTTTTTTCGGGCGACATCCTGCTCTACACCGAGATGGTGGCGGCGGCGGCCGTCCTGCACGGCGACCGCGAGCGCCTGCTTGGATTCAGCGACGAGGAGCATCCGCTCGCGGTTCAGCTCGGCGGCTCCGATCCCGAACAGCTGTACCGCGCGGCCAGAATCTGCGGCGACTTCGGATACGACGAAATAAATCTTAACTGCGGCTGCCCCAGCGACCGCGTGCAATCCGGCAGTTTCGGCGCCTGCCTGATGTACGAACCGATGCTGGTGGCTGACTGCGTGGCGGCCCTGAGATCGGCAACTTCGCTGCCGGTAACGGTGAAGCATCGTACCGGCATCGACCAGCAGGAGGACTACGATCGCTTTGCCGGGTTCGCCGCGGCGCAGCTCGAGGCCGGCGCCGGCGCCCTGATCGTGCATGCGCGCAACGCGTGGTTGAAAGGGCTAAACCCGAAGCAGAATCGTGAAATTCCGCCGTTGAAGTACGGCTGGGTATACCGCCTGAAACGGGATTTTCCCGATCGCGAAATCATCATCAACGGCGGTATCAAAACGCTCGATGCC
>JAOTUD010000341.1 GCA_029864065.1 Gammaproteobacteria bacterium
GGCGGCCTGCCCTGCGATGTCGTCGCCATCGGCGCGTGGAACCGGCTGCTGTTCGAGCAAATGCCTTACGTGCGCAACGTGTTCGCGATCGACTCGCGTTCCGCGCCCTACTGGTTCAACCGCAGCCAGCGCGAGCTGGTCAGGACCTTGCGACAGCATCGGCATCGCTTCGCCTGGATCTGCGAAACCAACGCCAAGTCCTATCGCCTGCTGGCGCGCGCCGGCATCCGCCGCGACAACAGCGTCAGCCAGCTCGACCTGACCGCGGTCGACGGCGAACACTACTGCGAGGAATGGCTGCGCCTCGGTAACGTCTCGCCGGCAGGATTCGACTACCCGCAAAAATCGCTGCAGCCGCTCGGTACCGAGCTGTTCGTCGGCGACGACGAATTGCAGCGGTGCCGGGACTGGCTGCAGGGCCGCGGGCTCGACGCGCGCAGGCCGATCGTCTGCATCCAGGCCGGCAGCAAACGCACCACGCGCCGCGGCAGGGTCGATCGCAGCAGCAACACCAAGTACTGGCACGAACGTAACTGGGCCGCGGTAATCGACGACGTGGTCGCGCGGCTGCCTGCCGCGCAGGTGTTGCTGTGCGGCGTCCCCGCGGAAATGGAAATGTGCCGCGCGATCGAGATGCAATGCAACAGGTCGGATTCGGTGCACAGCGTCGCCGACGATTTGCCGCTGCGCCGGCTGCTCGCGCTGCTGTCGCTCGCGCATAGCTGCATCTCGGTCGATACCGGCCCGGCCCACGCCGCGGCGGCGCTGAACTGTCCGCTCGTGGTGCTGTTCGGCAAGGCGAACCCGGCCCGGTTTCGACCGCTCAGCAGCCATAGCCCGGTGCAGGTGCTGGTGGGCCATGCCGATGATCAGCTCGAAACCCAGGCCGACATTAATTACATAAGCCCGCAACAGGTGTTGGCCGCGTGGTCCGACCTGGCTTAGTATATTTCGGTTTCGAGGTCGAGCCGCATATCGGCGGCGCAATCTGCAGCGACGGTGAAATGCATTCCGCCGAGCTGCCGTTATCCGATAAAGCCGGCGAAATTCCGCGCGGTAAAATCGTCGATATCCCGCAGCGAGGTTAGCAGGGCGGAACCTGCCAGGCATTGCCGTTGCAGGGATCCCGGGGCCCTGCGCCGCCAGCGCGAGAATCGTGAAATCTAAAAAGCAGGTCGTAAACGGAGCCTCGATTTCGTATGCTTTGTCGTCCACGGAAACCTTAACAGCGAGGACATAGCGATGCCTAAATTCATATTCGCCTACCACGGCGGCAAGATGCCGGAGACCGAGGAAGAAGGCGCCCGGGTCATGGCCGAGTGGATGGCCTGGTTCGAAAACATGGGTACGGCCGTCGTCGATGGCGGCAACCCCGTGGGCCCGTCATCGACGCTGCATAGCGATGGCTCGGTCAGCTGCGACGGCGGCCCGAATCCGCTCAGCGGTTACAGCCTGGTCAACGCCGAGTCGATCGAGCAGGCAACAGAACTGGCGCGCGGCTGCCCGATCCTGAAGGCCGCGGGATCGGTCGAGATCGCCGAAACCTTCGAAATGTAATCAGCTCAATCCGGGGCCTGGTAGCCGGCGTGCATCGGCTGCGCGGCGCCGGCGGCGAGGGCGACCGATTGTTCCCGCGTCACCTGTTCGCGCAGCCTGAGACTGGCCGCTTCGTAGTTACCGGCGGGCGGGGCGACATGGATCCAGTTATTTGTTGCATCGATACCGCGCAGCAGCATCGCGTAGTCGCGTTGCGCGACCAGCTGCCTGACGCGCGGCGTCAGGAATCGAAACACCAGCCCGACGCGATCGTGATCGCTGCGATTCGGCCCCGATGCGTGAAATATGCGGCCGTGGTGAAACGAAACCTGCCCCGGTTTCAACACGACGTCGACCGCATCGTTCTCGTCGACATCGACCGCGACTTCCTGCCCGCGCGACAACAGGTTGGATTCGGCGAAGGTATCGCGATGCGGCAGGATCTTCTGCTGATGCGAACCCGGGATGAACCGCATGCAACCCGATTCGACGCTGACGTCGGACAGCGCCAGCCAGGCTGTCATCTCCTCGTCGGTCTCGCCCAGGCCCCAGTAGGTCAGGTCCTGGTGCCAGCTGACGATCTTGTCGGTATGTGCGCCCTTGACGAAAAACTCGGCGCTCCACAGCAGGATATCGGGCCCGAGGATAGACGCGACGCGGTCGAGCAGGGGCGGGGCTCTCGCCACGTCGACGACGCAAGGCAGCAGGTATTGAACGTTGCTGCGCAACAACTGGGGCAATTCGGCCTCGAGCCCCAGCGCGCGGGCGTCGTTGCGGGCCTGCTCCAGGGCCGCGTTGATCGCGCGGACCTCGCTGCCGTCGAAGCCGTCGAGCGGGAACAGGTAGCCGTCGCGTCGATAGCGCGCTACCTCGGCGGACGACAGCTCCTGCGCCATTACCAGGTCACCAGTTCGTTGGGCAGATGATCGATTCGGTTGAGGTAGACGACATTGTGCGCACCATCGACGAAGTCGATGCGCGATATCGACGTATTGTGGAAGGCCCAGTTCGCGACCCAGTGATTCTGGTAATTGTGCCGATGCCGGTCGACGCCCATCAGCTCGTTGACGAACTGGTCGAGGAAATCGCCGTGCACGACCAGCGCGATGCATTCGTCGCTGTCGGCAAGGCGCTGTCGCGTTTCGGCGACGACCTTTTGCATGCGCTCGATAAACGCGGCTTCTTCCTCGAACGGGCGATTCCACCAGCCCGCGCCGTTAATATTTCGTGGCAGCCTCAACTCCGGGAAACGCCGTGCGAAATACTCCCGGTCCGGGCCCGGCAGTCCCCGCAGCCTGCCTGCGTCGTCGGCCTCGTAAATTCCGTGCTTTTCGAAGATATCGGGATGCGCCTCGAGTACGAGGCCGCAGGCCTCTGCGATATACTCGGCCGTCAGGATCGAGCGCGTCATCAGGCTGCAGTAAACATGGGTCAGGCCGAAATGGATTTCGTCGGCAGCGGTAAACGGATGCTGGCGCGGTTCGGCCTGCGGGTGTGCCAGGTGCTTCCCGAGGATGTGCGCCTGGCGGTACCCGACCTCGGTAATTTCGGGATCGGGAAGGCGCCCCGGATGATGATCGCTGCCATCCCAGATTGCGTTATTCGCCGATTGCGCGTGGCGAATCAGGTACAGCCTGGCCATATTAGCGATTTATGCCCAGTCGCTGTGCGGCCTGGGCCGGGGTTGCGGGCTCGCGCCCGATTTCTCGGATGATGCGCAGCGCGCGCTCGACCAGCTTCAGATTGGTTGCGAACTCGCCCTGGCCGAGGTAGAGGTTATCCTCGAGGCCGACGCGGCAATTGCCGCCCTGGCTCGCGGCCTGCGCCACGATCTGGAACTCCATGCGCGAAATGCCGAAAGCGCTCCAGTTGGCGTTCGCCGGCAGTAACCCCTTCATGACGCTCAGGATCTCCGGGGTCGCCGGCGCCGCGTGCGGGATGCCGAGGCACAGCTGGAACATCGGCGCGCCATCGATCAGGCCCTCGTCGATCAGCTTGTGCGCAAACATGATGTGTCCCGGCTCGAAGACCTCGAGCTCGGGCTTGACGCCGAGTTCCTGGATGCGTTTCGCCATGATGCGCAGGTGGGCGGGTGTGTTGACGAAGATGGTCTCACCGAAATTGAAAGTGCCGACGTCCAGCGTGCAGATGTCGGGCCTGAGTTCTTCGACGTGATGCAGTCGCTCCAGCGGCTGTACCAGCGTCGTCCCCGGACCGCCGACCGCGGCGTCTACTTCACCCGGATTGAAGCGGGCGCCCTCGCTGGTGGTCAGGTTGATGAGCACGTCGCTGCCGGCGTCGCGGATGCGCTCGACGACCTCGCGGAACAGGGCCGGGTCGCCGGAACGCATGCCGGTCTCGGGATCGCGCACGTGAATATGCACGATGGCCGCCCCCGCCTTCGCCACATCGATACAGTCGCTGGCGATATGCTCGGGCGTTATCGGATAGTCAGGATGCTTGCCCTGGTTGTTGTGCCCGCCGCTCACCGCGCAGGTCAGTATGACTTCGTTCGACATCGGTTTTATTTCCCCCTGAATTCAGGTGAGCGCTTCTCGTTGAATGCCCGCACGCCCTCGCGCCGGTCGTCGGTCGGCACGGTGCGGTTGTAGGCTTCGATTTCAAAGGCGAGCGCGTCCGCGAGCGACATTTGCAGACCGCGATGAATCGCCTGCTTGGCCTGGCGCACCGCGATCGGCGCGTTGGCG
>JAOTUD010000342.1 GCA_029864065.1 Gammaproteobacteria bacterium
CTCGTGGTTCACGTCAACCTTACCGTGCTGGTCTGGTTCCTCGCCTTCGCCGGCGTCTTGTGGAGCTATAACCAGTCCACGCGCTGCCTCGGCTGCGGCTGGACCGCGCTGGCTCTATGCAGCATCGGCACCCTGATCATCGTAATCTCGCCCTTTACCGGCGAAAGCCATCCGTTGATGAACAACTACGTGCCGGTGCTGCAGAACCGGGTTTTCTTTGCCGGCCTGATCGTCTTCGGCGCCGGGTTCTGCCTGCAGGTATTGCGCGGCTGCCTGACGGCGTTCGACAATGACAACCAGACCAGCGGCGAGACCGCGCTTCGCTTCGGCCTGTTCGTCGCGATGGTGGCGTCGCTGTTCGCCGTCGCCGCGCTGCTGTTGTCCTGGCTCGGTATCGATGCGGGCTTTACCGGGCTCGCCTACTATGATCGGCTGTTCTGGGGCGGCGGCCATATCATCCAGTTCAGCCACACCCAGCTGATGCTGGTTGCCTGGCTCTGGCTGGCGACGGTAAGCGGCGCGCGCCTGCGCGTTTCGCCGCGCGTGGCGCTGTTTCTATTCATCCTCGGGTTGCAGCCGGTGCTGGCGGCACCGGTCATCTACATCGTCTTCGACGTCGGTTCCGGCGACCACCTGTTCTGGTTCATACAGCTGATGAAATACGGCGGCGCCATCGCCGCGGTTCCGCTCGGCGTTGCCATCATGCTCGCGATGATCGAACAATGGCGCCCTGCCCCGGGCTTCGCGGCCGAGCGTAACGCGCTCCTGTTCTCGGTGCTATTGTTCGGGGTCGGCGGCGGCATCGGTTTCCTGATCAGCGGCAGCACCGTGACGGTACCGGCGCACTACCACGGTTCGATCGTCGGCATAACCATCGCCTTCATGGGCGTCACCTACCTGCTGCTGCCGCAGCTCGGCTTCAGAAAAGTCGAATCTCGTTTAGCGCGCTGGCAGCCCGCGATCTACGGCACGGGCCAGTTGATGCATATCGTCGGCCTGGCGTGGTCCGGCGGCTACGACGTTGCGCGCAAGTCGACCGGGGCCGAGCGCGGCATCGAACAGGTCGCCGGCATGGGCCTGATGGGACTCGGCGGGCTGATCTCGATCGTCGGCGGCGTGATGTTCCTGGTGCTGGTGTACCTGGCGATGAAACCACTCCCCGGGGCGACGCGGAAAACAGGCGCCTCGCCATAAGCCCAGCCTGTTTTCAAAATCAATCCCGAAAAATACACTGACGACGCGGCTGGAACCCGGGCACGGTTTGGGTAAAACTGCAGGTTTCAAGCGATCGTGGAGACTATGCAATGCCCAGAAAGATCCTGACCCCGGACCAGTTGAACTTTCAACCCAGGCCGACCTACCCTTATTCGCCCGGCACCCGCGGCGGCAACATGATTTTTACCGCGGGTCAGGTTGCCTGGGGCAGCGACGGCGAAATCGTCGGCATCGGCGATATCGAAGCCCAGACCCGGCAAACCCTCGCTAACGTCGAGGCCGTGCTCAGGGAGGGGGGCGCCGACTGGGACGATGTGCTGAAATGCAATGTCTACCTCAAGGACATGCGCGATTTCCAGAAAATGAATAACATCTTCTTCGAGTATTTCCCGCAGGATCCGCCGGCGCGAACGACGGTGCAAACGCCAATGGCCGATGCAACCATGCTGATCGAAATCGAGGCGGTCGCCTATATCGGCGGTTAGCAGCATGCGCGGCAGCGTTTCGTCCCGAATCCTTCAAACTGACGAAATTACATGATTTCCGCCCGGCTTCGGCCGGGATTCCAACCCCGAGATGTCGTCCAACGGCGCGAGCCTCGAATGGGGGTTTGCGCAGGCGGCGTTAACGCGGCAGGCAAACAACGCCGCTCGCCCGGGATTGTCGCGCCGGCGAGACAATCACATCCGGTCGCCCAGGCGGTACCAGGCACGGCACGCGGTGGTTGACATTTATCAAATACAACGCGCCATCGCCTGCCAATAATGCTCGCAAGCGAAAGAGTATCGCGTTAACACCCGAAAAAACGAAAAGGTCTCGCCTGGCGGGCCAAAGCGGAAGGTACATTCTATGACGACGAAGGGCTTTGTTTCACTGGTTGGTTCCGGGCCCGGAGATCCCGAGCTGCTGACGCTGAAGGCGATGCGCCGGATCCAGCAGGCCGACGTCGTTGTTTTTGACCGCCTGGTCAGCCCCGAAATCATGGCCATGGTGCCGCACGGCGTCAGCCAGATCTCGGTCGGCAAGTCCCCGGGCAAGCATTGCGTACCGCAGCAGCAGATCAACGAAATCATCGTCGACCTGGCGTTATCCGGGCGCCGCGTGGTGCGCCTCAAGGGCGGCGATCCGTATATTTTCGGCCGCGGCGGCGAGGAAGCGCTGGCGCTGCGACAGCACGGCATCCCGTTCGAAGTCGTGCCCGGCGTGACCGCCGCGTCGGGCTGCAGCAGCTACAGCGGAATTCCGCTTACCCACCGCGGACTCAATCACGGCGTGCGCTTCATCACCGGCCACCTGCATGACGACGATAGCCTCGATGTCGACTGGCGCAAGCTGGCGGACCCGGACTGCACGCTGGTGATCTACATGGGGCTATCCAACCTGCAAAAGATTAGCGCCGAACTGGTGCGCGCGGGCCTGCCCGCAACCACGCCCGCGGCGGCGATCCACGGCGGCACCACCCGGCACCAGCGCAAGGTGCTAGCCACCCTGTCCGATTTGTCCCGGGCAGTCGACGACGCGGGGATGAGGTCTCCGGTCACAGTTATTATCGGTGACGTGGTCAGCCTCAGCGATCAACTCGACTGGTTCGACTCGGAGCGCGCCACCAGCGCCGAGGTCATTGCCTATGATTCGTTCAGCCTGGCTCGCGCTTAGCCTGCTCGCGGCGGCGCCGCTTGCCGTGGGCGACGTCATCCCCGGCGCGCGCCAGGGCGAGCTCGTCGAGCTGCTGATCCAGGACTGCGGTTCCTGCCACGGCCTGCAAATGAAAGGCGGCCTGGGCCCGGCGCTGCTGCCGGCAAGTCTGCAAGGCAAGTCCGCCGGCTATCTCAGCGCGGTTATCCTGAACGGTCGGCCCGGCAGCGCGATGCCGGCGTGGAACGGTTTACTGTCGCCCGCGGAGGCGCGCTGGATCGCCGAGCGCCTGTTGCAGCCGGATTTGCCATGAACAGGATTCTTGCCTGCCTTTTACTACTGGCGATCCAGTTCCCCGCCTCGGCGCGCGGCACCGGTGACCTCGGGCTTGTCATCGAGCGTGCCAGCGGCAGCGTGCAAATCGTCGAAACCAGCGGCAACACCAGCATCGGGCGGATCGAGGAACTGGGCGACCTGTCGCACGCGTCGGTGGTTTACTCGCGCGACGAACGCTACGCTTACGTCTTCGGCCGCGACGGCGGCCTGACCAAGATCGATATTCTCAACCGGGAGATCTGCGGGCGCAGGCTGCAGTCGGGCAACAGCATCGGCGGCGCGATTTCGCAGGACGGGCGCCTGGTCGCGGTATCGAACTACGAGCCGGGCGGAGTGAAGGTGTTCGACGCCGACACGCTCGACCTGGTAGCCGACATACCGGCCACCTGGGGTGCGGCGCAACAGCGTTCCAAGGTTATCGGGCTGGTCGACGCTCCCGATCAACGATTCGTATTTTCGCTGTGGGACGCAGGCGAAATCTGGGTGCTGGACCTGTCGGACCGGGCCCAGCCGCTGATCGAGAAATTCGGCAACGTCGGGCGCAATCCCTACGATGCGCTGATAACCGGTGACGGCCGCTACTATATCGCCGGGCTGTTCGGCGAGGACGGCATGGCGATGCTGGACCTGTGGAACCTGAAGTCGGGCGTCACGCGCATTCTGCCGGGCTACGGCAAGGGCGAGCAAAAACTGCCGGTTTACAAGATGCCGCACCTCGAGGGCTGGGCGGTTGCCGGCGGTTTCGCCTTCGTGCCGGCGGTAGGTCGCCACGAGGTGCTGGTAATCGACATGCGCGACTGGCGCGAGGCCGGCCGCATCCCGGTGCATGGTCAACCGGTATTCGTCATGGCGCGCCCGGACGGACGCCAGGTGTGGGTTAATTTCGCGCTGCCCGACAACGACACGATACAGGTTATCGACACGCAAACGCTTGCAATCATCAAGCAGCTGAAACCCGGCAAGGGCGTGCTGCACATGGAGTTCGAGCCGCGCGGCGAGGAAGTCTGGCTGTCGTTGCGCGACGAGGACCGGATCGAGGTTTACGATACCC
>JAOTUD010000343.1 GCA_029864065.1 Gammaproteobacteria bacterium
AATAGTAATGGGGTCGGATCCCGCCGTTGAAAATCGCGTTACGATTGATCAGCAGGTGATGCGGGGTAATCGTCGCCGCGAGGCAGGCGTCGGCCGCCAGCACGTAGTCGACCGCATCACGCGTTGTAATATGTTCGAATACGACAGGCAGCTCGGGAAAGTTCTTGCGGATGCGCTCGAGGCTCAACTCGATGAACAGTTTTTCGCGATCGAAGATATCGACCTCTGGCGCGGTGGCCTCGCCGTGGAGCTGCAGCATGAAGCGATGTCTTTGCATGGCTTCAAGCACCGCATCGAGCTTTGCCAGGTCGGTGACGCCCGCGTCGGAATTCGTCGTCGCGCCGGCGGGGTAAAGCTTCGCGCCATGGATGAATTCGGATTCGCTGGCGGCTTCGATATCCTCGACCCGGGTGTTGTCGGTCAGGTACAGCGTCATCAGCGGCTCGAAGCCGCTGTTCGCCGGCAGCGCCGTCAGAATGCGTTCGCGATAAGCCATCGCATCGTCGCAGGTTCGCACCGGCGGGACGAGGTTCGGCATAACGATGGCGCGGCCAAATTGCCGTGCGCTATCGGCGACGACAGCTTCGAGATATGGTGAGTCGCGCAAATGCAAATGCCAGTCATCGGGAGTGACGATGGTAAGGCTATTCATTTATTGCAGTATATGAACATGGGGTATTAATATTGGCATAAATTCTATTGATGCGCCTGAGCGCAGTTCGAATTGCTGTATAATCCCGCCAATTTACAATAAAGGCAACGCACGTGGTAGATGAAACTGATATTGATCCGGAAGAAACCCATGAATGGATAGAATCGCTGGATTCAGTACTGGAACGTGAGGGCGTGGAACGCGCCCATTTTCTGCTCGAAAAGCTAATCGACAAGACGCGGCGCTCAGGCGCCTACCTGCCTTTCTCGGCCAATACGGCTTACGTCAACACGATCCCGGAAACGAGTCAGCGACCCATTCCGGGCGACCAGGCGATCGAGCACAGCATCCGCTCGGCGATACGCTGGAACGCCGCGGCAATGGTCGTGTATGCGAACCGCAAGTCCAGCGAGCTGGGCGGCCATATCGCAAGTTTCGCGTCCGCCGCGACCCTGTACGACGTCGGATTCATGCACTTTTTTCGCGCACCGACCGAGGAGCACAAGGGCGATCTCGTTTTCTTCCAGGGGCACTCGGCGCCAGGCGTCTACGCGCGCGCCTTCCTCGAGGGCCGCATCAGCGAACGCCAGCTGGAGTCGTTTCGCCAGGAGGCGCTCAGCGAAGACGGCCTGTCCTCGTACCCGCATCCCTGGCTGATGCCCGATTTCTGGCAGTTTCCGACGGTATCCATGGGGCTCGGTCCGATCATGGCGATCTATCAGGCGCGCTTCATGAAGTACCTCGAAAATCGCGGCATTCAGCCACAACACGACCGCAAGGTCTGGGCCTTCATGGGCGATGGGGAAATGGACGAACCGGAGTCGCTGGGCGCGATCTCGCTCGCCGCCCGTGAAAAACTCGACAACCTGATATTCGTCATCAACTGCAACCTGCAGCGTCTCGACGGCCCGGTGCGCGGCAACGGCAAGATCATACAGGAGCTTGAGGCGGTGTTTCGCGGCGCCGGCTGGAACGTGCTCAAAGTCATCTGGGGCTCGTACTGGGATCAGCTGTTCGCCAGGGATCAGAAGGGCGTCCTGCAGCGCCTGATGGAGGAAACGGTTGATGGCGAGTACCAGGCTTTCAAGGCCAAGGGCGGCGCCTACACGCGTGAATATTTTTTCGGCAAGTATCCGGAGACCCTGGATATGGTGGCCGAGATGTCGGACGAGGATATCTGGCGCCTGAACCGCGGCGGCCACGATCCGCACAAGATTTACGCGGCCTACGCCGAGGCAGTCGAATCCACCGACCGGCCGACGGTCATCCTCGCCAAGACGGTCAAGGGTTACGGCATGGGGGAGTCCGGAGAGGGGCAGAATATCACCCACTCGCAAAAGAAAATGGGCGAGGATGCGCTAAAGGCTTTCCGCGACCGCTTCAATATTCCGATCGGCGACGACGCCATCGCCGATGCCCCGTTTTATCGCTTCCCGGAAGACAGCGAGGAAATGAAATACATGCGCAATGCCCGCGAGAAACTGGGCGGTTACATGCCGGTGCGCAGCGACGACGCCAGCCCGCTGTCGGTACCCGGGCTCGAAATCTTCGACGCGCTGTTGAAGGAAAGCGGCGAACGGGAATTCTCGACCACGATGGCTTTCGTGCGGATGCTGTCGACGCTCGCGCGCGACAAGCAGATCGGCAACAACATCGTGCCGATCGTGCCTGACGAGGCGCGCACCTTCGGCATGGAGGGCATGTTCCGCCAGCTCGGCATTTACTCGCACGCCGGCCAGCTCTACGAGCCGATGGATTCCGACCAGCTCATGTATTACAAGGAAGACATCAAGGGGCAGATCCTCGAGGAGGGGATTACCGAGGCCGGCGCCATGTCGTCCTGGATCGCCGCGGCAACCGCCTACAGTACGCACGGAGTCAGCATGATTCCGTTTTATATTTATTACTCGATGTTCGGTTTTCAGCGCATCGGCGACCTCGCCTGGGCCGCGGGCGACATGCAGGCGCGGGGCTTTCTGATGGGTGGCACCGCCGGGCGCACGACGCTGGCGGGCGAGGGGTTGCAACACCAGGACGGCCACAGCCTGATCGTCGCCGGTACGATTCCGAACTGCATTTCCTACGATCCGACTTTCGCCTACGAGCTTGCGGTTATCATCCACAGCGGACTCAAGCGCATGTACCAGTTGAAGGAAAAGGTGTTTTACTACATCACGGTCATGAACGAGAACTACGCCCACCCGGCCATGCCAAAGGGATGCGAGGATGGCATCATCAAGGGTATTTACTGTCTCGAGGAAGGCGAAGAAAAAGGGCCCAAGGTGCAGCTGATGGGATCGGGTACGATCTTGCGCGAGGTGATTGCCGCTGCCGAACTACTCAAGACAGACTACAAGGTCAACGCGGATATCTGGAGCGTGACCAGCGTCAACGAACTCGCCCGCGAGGGCCGTGAATGCGCGCGCTGGAACCGTCTGCATCCGACCAAGAAGGCGCGCGCGGGATATCTCGAAACCCAGCTGCAGGGGCACAAGGGGCCGGCGATCATCGCCACCGATTATACGCAAACCTATGCCGAGCAGATCCGGGAGTTCGTGCCCATGCGTTACACGGTTCTTGGTACCGACGGCTTCGGGCGCAGCGATACGCGTGAAAACCTGCGCGTATTCTTCGAGGTCAACCGCCACCACGTCGCCGTCGCCGCGCTCAAGGCGCTGGCCGACGAGGGCGAAATCGAAAGCAAGGTCGTGCAGCAGGCGATCAGGAAATACGGCGTCGATCCCGAGAAACCCAACCCGATAACCGTCTGATAGGTTGCACAGGAGTCAAAACGTGGCAGACAAGAAAACCATCAAGCTACCTGACGTCGGGGATTTCGACGATATTGAAATCATCGAGGTGCTGGTCGGCCCGGGTGACGAGGTCGAGGCGGACCAGGGGCTGATCGTGCTCGAGTCCGACAAGGCGACGATGGAGATCCCGAGTCCCTATGCCGGCACCATCGAGAAAATAAACGTCAGCGTCGGAGACCGGATAAACGAGGGCGACGAGATCGCGATCCTGGTCCCGGCCGACGGCGCTGCTGCGGGCGCGAAACCGGAGCCCGACTCCGCAGATGCAACCGCCGGGAAAGCGGGACGCGAGCCCGAACCAGGATTGGCAGAAAAGTCCGCAGGCGAAGCCACGCAAAAGCCAGTCGACAAATCCGTTAAAGACGCGGAGGACCAGGCCGGGATCGGGCCCGGCTCGAGTGCCGACGACGCGCCAGCGGGCGGGGCGCTCGGTAAGGAGCGTCGTCCGCACCCGGGCGCCGACGGTGGTGGGACCCAGAGCAGCAAGCTGACCCATGCCAGCCCGTCGATTCGTCGCTACGCGCGCGAGCTCGGCGTCGATTTGCAGCTGGTGGTCGGTAGCGGTCCCAAGGGCCGTATCCTGAAGCCCGATGTCAAGGGATTTATCAAGTCTGCCATGCCCAGCGGGGGTGGTGCTGGCGGCGGAATCGCGGTGGGTGGTATTCCAGAGGTCGATCATTCTAAGTTCGGCGAGGTCGAAACCGTACCGCTCGGGCGGATCAAGAAGATCTCGGGAGCGCACCTGCACCGCAGCTGGGTCAACATACCGCA
>JAOTUD010000344.1 GCA_029864065.1 Gammaproteobacteria bacterium
TCGCCGTTCACCGCGCAATAGGCGGCGATACGCCGGGCCTGCCGATACTCCGGCAGCGCCAGCAGCTTTTCGGCGAGCGCCTGCGCGGCCGCGTCGAGCTGCTCGTTCGCGAGCGCGGCGCGCCGTTTTCGATTGCGCTGCCTCAAATCATCGTGGGATTCCATTAATCGAACCGTACCAACCCGAAACGCGCATAATACTGTCATCCGACCAGGCTGAGTAGCCATTCCTTGAAGGACATGACCGCCGGGTTTTTCAGGTGTGACTCGGGGCATACCACGTAATAACAGAACTCGTTCTGCAAGGTCACGTCGAACGGCTTTACCAGCTTGCCGGACTCGATATGATCCTCGACGAAAGTGGTGGAACCGAGCGCCACGCCCTGCCCGTCGATGGCGGCCTGGATCAGCACATTGGTATCGTCGATTATGGTGCCCTTGTTGGCGTCGATGCCGACAACGCCGGCAAGTTCGAGCCAGTCATGCCAGCATTCGTAGTTGGCGTCGTGCAGCAGCGTGTAGTAACGCAGGTTATCGATATCGGAAAGCGGCTTGTCGTTTTGCAGGAAGGCCGGCGTGCAGATCGGGAAAAAATCGAGGCTGAGCAGCTTGTCCGCCACCACGCCGGGCCAGTCGCCCTTGCCGTAGGTCACCGCGATATCGATTTCCTCGCGTTCGAAATCGACCGCGGAATTAGCGTGATAAAGGCACAGGTCGATTTCCGGGTACTGCAGCCAGAAATACTTGAGCCGCGGCGACAGCCACTTGGCCGCGAACGACGGCGCCAGGCGCACGTCGATCATGTTCGAGTACTGCTCCCTGCTGAGCGAGCCGATGGCGGCGGACACGCGGTCGAAGGCCTCGATGACTTCGGGCAGCAGCGCCTTGCCCTGCTCGGTCAGCGCGAGTCGCCGTGGATAACGCGCGAACAGCGCGAATCCGAGGTATTCTTCGATGACCCGGATCTGGTGGCTGATCGCCGCCTGGGTAACGTTTAGTTCGCGCGCGGCGCTGGTGAAACTCAGCAAACGTCCCGCCGCTTCGAAACATTTGAGGCTATTCAGCGGTGGCAGACGGCGTCCCATGGAAGCACCTATGGATTATAAAAACTAATCCATACTATAAAAAATAATCGTTTGAATCCATTGGAATCTGATTCGAAAATGCCTCGTCATCACCCAGTTCCGGAGTTTTCCGGCCGTCGAGGAAATACCATGGCAAGACGCTCCAATGCCCGCCAGGCAAAAATAGCGCTGCGTAAAGCCGCGCTCGCCGAAGATTTGAAACCCGTGCATCCGGGCGAGTCAGGCGGCCAGTACAAACCGCTTGCCGATAGCGAGGTCGCGCAGATCGAAGCGACCATTTACCGTATCCTCGATGAGGTCGGTTTTGCCGACGCCACCGAGCACTGCATCGAAACCTGCATGGCGGTGGGTGCTACCTACGGCGAAGACAGGCGCCTGCGTTTCCCGCGCGCGGTGGTGGAAGACGCCCTCAATAAGTGTCAACACGAATTGACGCTGCACGGGCAGGACCCAAAACACGACCTGCACCTGTCCGGTTCGAAGGTGCATTTCTCCACCGCCGGCGCCGCGGTCATGATCGCCGACCCGGTTAACAACGAATACCGCGAGACCCGCGCGCAGGACCTGTACGACATGGCGCGCATCGCCGATCGCTGCGAGCATATTCACATGTTTCAGCGCACCTGCGTGCTGCGCGACATCACCGACAACCGGGCGATGGATATCAATACCGCCTACAACGCGGTCATGGGCACCACCAAACATATCGGCTCGAGCTGGACCGAAGGGCATCACCTCGAGGCAACCCTGAAAATGCTGCACCTGGTCGCCGGCGGCGAGGATAAATGGCGCGAGCGTCCTTTCATGAGCATCTCCTGCTGCCACGTGGTACCGCCGATGAAGTTCACCGAGGAAGCGCTGGGCTGCATCAAGATCGCGGTCGAGGGCGGCATGCCCGTGTTGCTGTTGTCCGCCGGACAATCCGGCGCCACGGCGCCGGCCTGCCTCGCGGGCGCGGTGGCCCAGGCCTGGGCCGAATGCCTGGGCGGCCTGGTCTACGTCAACGCGATCAAGCCCGGCGCGCCGGCCATTCTCGGGACCTGGCCGTTCGTCTCGGACCTGCGTACCGGGGCGATGAGCGGCGGATCGCCGGAGCAGGCGATACTGTCCTCGGCCTGCGCGCAAATGGGCAATTATTTCAACCTGCCCACCGGCACCGCCTGCGGCATGACCGACTCCAAGTTTCCCGACTTCCAGGGCGGCGCCGAACGCGCCTACACGCTTTCCTGCGCGGCGACCGCTGGCGCCAATATCATCTACGAAGCGGCCGGCATGTACGCCAGCCTGCTCGGCGTGTGCCCGGAGTCCCTGTTGATGGATAACGACGTGCTGGGCGCCGCGTTACGCATCACGCGCGGCATCGAGGTCAACGAGCGCACCCTCAGTTTCGACGTGTTGAAAGATGTCTGCCTCGACAACAAGGGCCATTACCTCGGTTCGGGACAAACCCTCGAGGTCATGCAAACCGAGTACATCTACCCGGAACTCGGCGACCGGCTGAGCCCCAACCAGTGGGTGGAACAGGGTAAACCGGTGTTGCTGGACAAGGCGATCGCGCGCAAGCAGGAGATTCTCGGCAATTATTTCCCGGATCACGTCAGCGACGAGGTCGATCGGCAGATTCGCGCCGAGTTTCCGATTTACCTGCCGCGGGAGGCTTTCGGTCGCGACGCCTGATTCATGATCAATTCAGTTTTTTAAATAGGTGAGTAAATGAAAAGTCACGCCAGGGTTGTCATCATCGGGGGAGGTTCGCTCGGCGTGAACCTGCTCTATCACCTGACCAGGGAAGGCTGGAACGACGTCGTGCTGGTCGAAAAGGGCGAGCTCACCAGCGGTTCGACCTGGCATGCAGCCGGGCTTTGCTCGAATTTTATCGGCAATCACACCGTGGCGCAGATCCATAACTACACGATTAAGCTTTATAACGAGATACTGCCGGCCGAGACCGGTGAAAAATCGGTTTTCCACCAGACCGGCAGCATTCGCCAGGGTTTCACGCGGGTCGAGGAAGAATGGTTCAGAAATCTCGAGAGTCGCGCGAAGAATATCGGCTTCGAGTTCAATATCGTCTCCAAATCGGAGGCGCAGAAACTCAACCCGTTCATGAACTTCGACAAGGCGCGCGTCATCGCGAGTACGCCCAACGACGGCCACGTCGATCCGACCTCGGTGGTGATGCCGTTGTCGAGACTGGCGCGCGACCAGGGCGCCGAGATTTACCGTTTCACGCGCGTCACGGAAATCAACGAACTGCGTTCCGGGGAATGGGAAGTCGTCACCGACAAGGGCAAAATCGTCGCCGAGCATGTCGTCAACGCGGCCGGCTGCTTCGCGCGCGAGGTCGGCGCGATGGTGGGCATCAACGTGCCGCTGATCAACCTTGAGCACCAGTACCTGGTGACCGAGAAGCATCCGGATATCGAGGCGCTGGGCTGGGAACTGCCGGTATGCCGCGATTCCTACAGTTCGGCCTATATTCGCCAGGAGGGCCTCGGATTCCTGGTCGGGCCCTACGAGATGTGGGGCTCGCGGCCGTGGGCGCTCGGCGGTATGGACTGGTCCTTCGACCGCGAACTGTTCGAGCCCAACCTGGAAATATTGATGCCTTTTCTGGAACGCTGTTTCGAGCTGACCCCGAAGTTCGAGGAAGTCGGCGTCAAGTCGGTCGTCAACGGCCCGATTACGCATACCCCGGACGATAACATTCTCGCCGGCCCGGTGGCCGGCCTGCGCAACTTCTGGAACCTGTGCGGCGCGAGCATCGGTATCGCCCAGGGCGGCATCGGCAAGTACCTGGCGCAGTGGATGAAATACGGCCAGACCGAAATCAACATGGCATCGCTGGACACGCGTCGCTTCGGCGACTGGGCCGACAGCAAGTACTGCACCATCAGGGCGATCGAATCCTACGAGGCGATGTACGCGGTAGGCGCGCCCAACGACAACCGCCCGCACGGCCGGCCGATGCGCGTGAGCCCGCTGCATACGCGCCTGGTACAGCAGGGTGCGGTGCACGGCGCGGTGCAGGGCTACGAGAAGCCGCTGTGGTTTCAGACCGATGCCGTGCGCGCTGAAAGCCTGAGCTGGTCGCATAGCGAGGCCCACCCGGTGGTCGCCGAGGAGTGCGCCGCGGTGC
>JAOTUD010000345.1 GCA_029864065.1 Gammaproteobacteria bacterium
GTTCCGACTTGTCGACCCCGCGCAGTTCCAGACCGAAAGCGACATTGCGCAACACGTTCGCCCAGGGCAGTAGCGCAAAATCCTGAAACACAAAGGCGCGATCCGGGCCGGGCCCGGTAACGGGTTTGTCGTTGACCGAGACTTCACCGCTGGTTGCCGGCAGCAGGCCGGCGATAATTTTCAGCAATGTCGTCTTGCCACACCCCGACGGGCCGAGCAGTGAAGTAAGCTGGCCTCGCGGAAAGTCGAGCGACATGTCTCGTAATGCCTCGACATCGCCGTAAGTCTTGTTAACATTCCGAACCGTCACGGCGTTGTCTACATTACTGACACTGTCATTCATAGGATGCCTTTTCCCGCAATTGTCATTCGGTCACATAACCTTGTTGGCTGCCTTTGAAGAGGTAGTTCTCGAGGCGTTCGAGAACGTCCAGGAATATTACTGCCAGCAGGATGATCGACATGATTGCAGCGTACATGCTTGGATAATCGGCAATCGAGCGGCTATAGGTAATGATGTCACCGACGCCCGTCGGCGTAATTTTCAGTTCGGCTAAAATGGCGCCGATAAATCCTGCCGACACACCAAGGCGCAGGCCGGCAAATATGATCGGTGATGCCGCGGGCAGGATTATTTTTAGAATGATTTCGAGTTTAGTCCCGAGAAATGCCCGGCCCATTTCGATGATCGATTCGGGCGTATTGCGCACCGCGCCGCTGGTATTGAGGACGATGACCGGCATCGCCATGATACAGACCACGAACACCTTCGAGGTCAATCCAATGCCGTAAACCATCACGAGCAGCGGAATCAGCGCCGCCAGCGGCGCAGTTTGCATGACGATAAAAATCGGCGAAACCAGCCAGTCGAACTTGCGGCTGAGACCGATGCCGAGGCCGATACCAATGCCCAGAAACGCGGAAATCAGCACGCCGATGATTAGCGGCTTGAGGGTTTCAGCATAGGCCACAAACATCGTACCGTTGACCAGCAAGGTCCAGAACGCGGCCATCGATTCGATAAATGTCGGAAAAGCAAAGCTGACCGGTATTCTGCCGGCGATCTCCCAGGCGCCAAACACCAGGAAAGCCGAGAGAAACTTCAATAGCAGGGGGCGATAGCGCATCCTTGTCAATCGTGTGGGGATGAGACGAATCGGGCGAGCTGTCGGCCGCGAAAATACTTTCCGCCGTGCCGACAGCTCGGCAGAATCGTTACTGCGTTGCCCGCTTCAGTGGTTCCAGGTACCAGAAATCCTCGATCTTCAGGCTGGCCGGGTCGCCGGTCAGTTGTCCGGCTTTCGAATACCACTCCATATCCGCCCGCGCCGCCTTTTCGCCGCCGCCGTTCGGATCGTACAGGCCGCCTGCGACCGCATCGATGTAAAACCCATCCAACCCATCGAGCACTTCTTTGGGCAGCTGTCCGATCGGTCCATCGGGATTGGTTTCGCGACGAATAATCGTCGGATCCTTATGCATATCCCGATAGACACTGACCAGAGCCGTGACAAAAATATCCACGTCTTTGGCGTTTGCCTTAATCCAGTCGAGGTTGGCAAACAAGGCTTCGTCGCTGGCATCAACCTCAAACATCGGCAGCACATTGAACTCGTCGCCTTTTTGCTTGACGAGCTTGTTCTTGTTGGACAGATCGACAATGGTCGCATCCGTCTGACCGGCAATCAGGGCGACAATCCGGTTGGCTGAACCGGGTACATAGGATCGCTTGCCGAACTTGATGCCCATCCGATCCTCGATCACGTTGGCAATCGAGTCGGTGCCGCCACCGCGTGAATGCAGCAGGATAGGCTCGCCATCCAGATCTTTCAGGCTGGAGTATTTTTTCGACGATACCGGGAAAAACTTCAGCTTGGACAGTTGGAAGATGATGCGTACCGGCGCCTTGGCTCGCTGCATTGTCGAATACGGCGTGCCAAAGCCAATGTCCATTTGGCCGCTCAAGATCGCCTGAATCGCCAGTTCTTCGTCCGAAAAAGCCGTCCATTCGTAATCCAGCCCCATGGCTTTGGCGCGATCCAGCGCGACGAAAAAGGCGGCGAGCTCATCCGATGGCGTTTCGGCAAGTGCGATTCGAATCTTGTCGGCATGCGCGTTACCGCTGAAATTCAGCATGATCAGCAAGAATGCCACAAGCACCACGCTAATTTTTTTAGGGAAAAGTCTCATGATTTCATTCCTCTTTGGTTTCTTTCTTTTGTGCCGGCTAGTCGGTACCTCCGGAGCGTGACAACCTGATCGAACGATTATCGAGTGAGGTTAAGCCGGCGAAAAACCCAGCGAAGCGTATTATATGGGATCTGTCGAAAGTGCGCTGACACAAATGAAGGCCTGGCTGGCACAGCGGGATCTGCCACCCGATGGCCGTTTGCCCCCCGAACGTGAGCTGTGTGATGTACTTGGCGTTTCGCGCGGCGAATTACGCAAAGCCCTGGCAACTCTGGAACAAGATGGCGAGCTGTGGCGGCAGGTCGGTAAGGGTACCTTTATCGGGCCGCGCCCCGTTGACACGTTGTTGTCGATCGCGGCGATTGCCGAAGGTACCAGCCCGTTGGAGGTTATGCAGGCGCGTCTGTTGATCGAGCCGATGCTGGCCCGCGAAGCGGCGGTTAACGCGACCGGAGCCCATCTCGAGGAAATGCGCCGCTGCGTCCGACTGCAACGCGAGGCCCAGACCTGGCGGCAGTATGAGAACGGCGACAACCGGCTGCACCGCATCGTGGCCGAGGCGACCGGCAATACGGTTCTAACCGCTCTGTTCGACCAGTTAAACGCGGTCCGGCGGACTGTCGTCTGGGGGCGTCAACGCACGAATTCCGATCAGCCTCCGCTCGATCACCATAGTTTTGCGCAACACGAAACCATCGTGCTCGCCATCAGCGAGCGGGATCAGGAAGGCGCGCATCGGGCCATGCATGATCATCTGACGACCGTGCGCGACAATCTGCTGCAGGGCCGTTCCAATTCTAATTGAACGGGGACGGCGGAGGGCAGGGTCTTAAAGCCGGTTTTTAATCAATGCCTCTTCTGATTTTCACATGCCAGCACGCCGGGACCGGTCCACGATTCAACCTCCGCTGCAAAACGATCTAATCCGGCCCCGAGTCTTTGCAAAGCAATTCGCGTTCCGAGCTTACGAGCCACGCGAGCCCGATTGATTTCGTGGGTCCGAACCGCATCGCCAGATGCTCGATTAGGCGAGAAAGGAAAGTGCAGTTCGGAAACCGGCTCTCCGGCCTTCTCGACATGGCCCGGAGAATCACGGCCTCGAGATCTGCCGGCACGTCTCGATTAATCAACAGTGAAGGCGCCCAGTTGCTCGGAGGAGCGATTTTTCAGACGTACTTCTTGTACTTTTTCAGGTGCCGCACCGGCTTGCTCAGCGCGTCGCGGCGGAAGGGATCGCCCAGCTCCTGGGTGACCATGATTTCCAGCACGGTGTGTTTGTTCGATTTCACCGCCTTCTTCAACGCGTCACCGATCTGGTCAGGCTTGTCCACTTTGATGCCGTTGGCGCCCATGGCCTTGGCCACCTCGGCGAAGCTCGGGTTTTCGATGTTGGTGCCGACGTAGCGGTCGCTGTAAAAGTCCACCTGGTTTTTCTTTTCCGCGCCCCACTGCTGGTTGTTGAAGACCACCGCGACAACGGGAATCTTTTCGCGTACGCAGGTGAGCGTTTCCATGAAGCTCATGCCCCAGGCGCCGTCACCCACGTAAGCGATGGCGGGCCGGTCGGGCGAGGCTACCTTTGCGCCGATGGCGCAGGGAAAGGCGTAGCCGCAGTTACCGAAGCTCATGGCGGCCAGCATGCTGTTGGGTTTCTCAAAGCGCAGGTAGCTGTTGGATACCGAGCATATGTTGCCGATGTCGGTGCTGACCATAGCGTCTTTGGGCATTGCTTTTTCAAGCTCTCGGAGCGCACGGCGGGGTGAAACGGGAGATCCATTTGTCTGACCCCATTGGTCCAGCTCCTTTTCCCACGCCTTCTTCTGTTTTTTGATTTCATCCTGACGCTGTTTCTTGTTGGCGCGCCAAGCGTGCTTGCGATTGCCGGTCTGCAGCCGTTCGAGGATCTCCTTGGCGGCGGCGCGTGCGTCGCCAAGAATAGCCAGATCCACCTTGCGCACCAGGTTCAGCACCTTGTGGTCGGCATCTACCTGGACGATCTTGGCTTTTTTCGGCCAATAGTCGAT
>JAOTUD010000346.1 GCA_029864065.1 Gammaproteobacteria bacterium
GGGTATGCCTGCTCGACGACTATCGGGCCGAAAATGCGCGCGCGTTACATATCACGCTGAACGGACACGGCGAGCAGCACATCGATGAAATCATCGGCCTGCTCGACGATTACAAATCGACGAACGCGATGCCAGTCGTGTTCCACCTGTGCAAGCAAGGTTATCGCTATCAGCTGCGCAGCAACGGCGGCTGGTCGTTTAAGCCGAACGAGGAATGCCTGCTGGCGCTGCAGCGCTGCCTCGACGCATCGGAGTTTTACTTCGAGTACCAGTGACCACGGCGATACCGCCCTGGAAAGTGTTGCCCGCCATGGCCTGGAAGTTTCAGGTCGGCGCGACGCGGGACGCCTTTCTGAAGTTGCGCAGCGGTTTTTACTGTGCTTGCCCGATACTTTTATGTGTTAAACTGCCTTTCCCCAGCACCCCCCGCTGACGTCAGCTTTCTTATTGCCGAATAGCGGCCTGCACCCAACGAGGGGCTGCGCCCGGGCAGTTTTCCTGACCGATTGCAGTAATCTCCGGAAGTTTATATCCCAGACTCCGGGTATGCCGGAATTCAGGAAACCCACCAATGACCACGAGAAAGATCATGAGCAAAGAGCATAAAAACAAACGCGATGCCAAAAAGAAGGCTGTTATGTCGCCGAAAGAAAAGAAAGCAGCCAAGCAATCGAAAAAAGAGACCCGCAACGTTCTCGGAAACTGACGGAGCTTTTTGTTCCCGGGTAGCGAGTAATTGGTAACGGATATGGCCTGCGAAATCAGGTCAGGGTAAGCATTGCCAAAATGCAGGCCAGTCTTGCCATCGCATAACGACTGGACTGGATAGCGGGACCTGGCGGGCCACCCGGTGTCGCGAAAATAATTCAACAGTCAGGAATTCTAACTGATCTGTCAAAACCGCCGCGTTGTTCAGGATATTTCAATTATCTGGCAAAGCGAATTTTCCGGGACTTTGCCGGATTGACCCCTCGGTGATATCTGAGTATCTTGCCGGCGTTGTTATTTCTCGGCTGGCTATGCTTCGATATCTCGTCTGGCGACTCCTGTTCGAAGCCTGCAATATCAGGCGGTTGCTCGGACACGGGTCTGAAACCGTTCAGTATCTCGCCTTCGGCGCCAACCTCAGCGATGCGGTCATGCGTAAGCGTCGCATCACGCCGCTGGCAATGCGACATTTCACCCTGCGAGATTACGGTTTGCGTTTCGATCACCCAGCACCCTGGGCGGGATGCGGCTACGCTTCGGCCGAATACGCGCCCGGCGAATCGGTGCACGGTTTCCTGTACACGCTATCCGCGCGGGACGCCGCGCGCATGGATTTCTACGAGGTGGTTCCGGTGGTGAACCGGTATCGTCGGACCTGGGTGGATCAGGACGGCGAAACCGTATACTTCTACCAGACCAACCGCTCGACGCCGAACCTGAAGCCGACCGCGGAGTACCTTGGATATATCGTTAACGGTCTCGAAACTCATCCCGACGCCAGCGACGAATATCGTGCCGCGATGGTGGCCACCGTTACCGGCGTGCCCGGGATCATGGTCTCGTCGTACCTGTGGGAACAACCCGAAAGCCGCAGGGGCTGGAGGCGCGCGGCTATCGGTATCTACCAGAAGATGGCGCTGGTCGTTTTTCTGAAGGTGATATACCGATACTCGCTTACCGCGTGGATTATCCGGGTTTGAATCGGCGTTGCCGGATTCCGGATAAAGCCGGATCCCGCGATGGAACCGCGGGATGACATTTAAGCGAAAACTTCGCCGTTCTCGCGGGATTCGTCGCTCATCAGGTAGAGGAAGGTATCCAGGTGCGCTTGCGGTGTCGGTAAATCATCGTTTTCATCGGCCGCCGGGAAGGCGCGCAGCTGCAACCCGGTGCGCGTCTTACCCGGGTTTATGCAATTCACGCGCAGCCCGCTTCCGGCGTATTCCCGCGCCAGCAGCTCGGCCATCGCGGCAAGCGCTCGTTTGCTGACCTGGTAGGCGTCCCAGTAGGCGCCGGGCTTGTCATCGATCATGAACAGGATCGACGCGCGCGTTGCTTTCTCAAGCAACGGCAGGCAGGCGCGGGTCAGCAGGTAAGGGGCATGCAGATTGACCTGGTGTACCCGGTACCAGGTTTCCACGTCGCTGTGCGCGAACACGGTCGGCGCGCCCAGCATCGCGGCGCAATGGACGAGGCCGTCGAGCTGTCCGAGCTGGGATTCGATATTGCTCGCCAGTTGTTCGTAATCGTGCTCGGTGGCGCCCTCCAGGTTCATCGGATAAATCGCCGGTGTCGGGTAACCGGCCTGTTCGATCTCGTCGTAAAGCGCCTCGACCAGGCGCAGGTTGCGAGCGAGCAGGATCACGGTTGCGCCGTGTCTGGCCAGCGCCAGCGATACCGGTTTACCGAACCCCCCGGTAGCGCCGGTTACCAGGATGGCCTTGCCGTCGAGCAGGTCGCCGGCGGCGGAAAATTGATCGGGTACTTTATTCATGCTTTCTCATCAGGGAGTGCCCTAGCAGGTCTGTCGGTTTGTCGATAACCCCGTCCGCGTCCCAGCCCTCGATATCGGCATGGTTCTCGATGTAGCCATAGGCCGCAACCAGCGTCTTCATGTTCGCCGCCCTGCCGGCGACGATATCGCGTTCGTCGTCACCGACGTAAATACATTTGTCGCAGTCAATACCAAGCCGTGCGGCCGCGACCTGCAGCGGCAACGGATGCGGCTTGCGCTGCTCGAGCGTGTCGCCGCCGATGACGACGGCGGCGCGGTGCGCAAGATCGAGCCGCTCGAGCAGCGGATGGGTCAGCCACTCGGGTTTATTGGTCACGATCCCCCAAGGCATGCTGCGGGTATCGAGATCGTCGAGGATGGCAGGGTAGCCGTCGAACAGCCTGGATTCGTCGGCGATGATTGCGCGGTAGTGCGCGAGAAAGCGCTGTCGCAACGGCTCGATGTCCCGCTCGGGCACCTTGCCGGAAAATCCCAGACGCGTCAGCACCAGCCCCCCCTGCGATACGTAAGGCCGGATCGCCGTCAGCGGCAGCGGCGCCATGTTTTCCTCTAGCAGCAGCTTGTTCAACGCGCCGCCCATGTCCGGGGCGGTGTCGATCAGGGTGCCATCGAGGTCGAACAGAACCGCTTCAATCATCGAAACTCGCGGTCATCAGGTAATTCACGTCGATATCCCGGCCCAGCGAATAGCGCCGGGTCAGCGGGTTATAACGCATGCCGGTCAGGTCCAGCGGTCGCATGCCGTTGGCGCGCAGCGCCGCTGCGATCTCCGAGGGCTTGATAAATTTCCGGTACTCGTGCGTGCCGCGCGGCAGCAGGCCGAGTACATACTCGGCGCCCAGGATCGCGAGCGCGAACGACTTCGCGTTACGGTTCAACGTCGACAGGAACAGCAGACCATCCGGTTTCAGCAGCCGACTCGCGGCAGCGATGATCGACGCGGGATCGGGCACGTGTTCGAGCATTTCCATGCAGGTTACGATATCGAAGCCGGCCTCGTTGCGCTGCGCATAATCCTCTGCCGTTACCAGCTGATAATCGATTTCGAGTCCCGACTCCTGCAGGTGCATGCGCGCCACTTCGAGCGACAATTCGGCCATGTCGATACCGGTTAGGCTGGCGCCCTTGCGCGCCAGCGCCTCCGCCAGAATACCGCCGCCGCAACCGATATCGAGGATGCGCTTGCCGTCGATCCGGCGCGCGTGGTTTTCGATGTATTCGACCCGTAACGGATTCAGTTCATGCAGCGGCCTGAATTCGCTCTCGGGATCCCACCAGCGGCTTGCTATCGACTGGAACTTGTCGATTTCGCCGGCGTCGACGTTTGCTTGTTGCGACATTTCTAACTCCCAATTTTCTGTGCCCAGGAGACCGCCCTGGCAATGATTTCGTCGGCGTCCAGCCGGCAGAATTCGAAATCCCTGAGCTGCGCGACGCCGTCGATCCAGACATGCGACACCTGGCGGCTGGCGGCCGCGTAAACGACCTGCGCAACCGGGTCGTAAACCGGTTGGGTATTGGCAGCGGACAGGTCGATCGCGATCAGGTCGGCGCATTTTCCCGGCTCGATACTGCCGATCCTGTGCGCCAGTCCGAGCGCCCTGGCGCCGTTTATCGTCGCCATTTCGAGCGCCTGCCTGGCATTGCAGGCGCTGGCATTACCGCTGCTGCCCTTGGCCAGCAGCGCA
>JAOTUD010000010.1 GCA_029864065.1 Gammaproteobacteria bacterium
GCGGCCTGCCCGGCTTTATATCCATTTCGGAGCGGACCTGGCGCACGCCCATGATGAAACTCTTGACCCATTCCAGCTCGGCGATGACCGCGTCGTCGACCAGACTCGCATCGCCCACGGGATAGCCGCGACGCATGATGGTCTCGCCTTCGATCCAGGCCAGCGGCGCAACGCGTTGCCACAGTTCCTCGGTGATATATGGCATCACCGGGTGCAGCAGGCGCAGTATGGATTCGAGCACCGTGACCAGCGTGTGACGGGCGGCTTTCCTGGCATCTGCGGGGAAGTCGTCGGAGTAGAGCACCGGCTTGGAAAGCTCGATATACCAGTCGCAATAGTCGTTCCAGACGAATTCGTAGAGGTCGCGCGCAACCAGGTCGAAACGATAATTGTCGATGTGCAACGCGATATCGCTGCTGACCTGCTGCAATCGCGCGGTGATCCAGCGATCGGCCAGCGTCGGGCTGCCCGCGGTGCAGTCCTCGCCCTCGGTGTTTTGCAGCACGTAGCGCGTCGCGTTCCATAGCTTGTTACAGAAATTGCGATAGCCCTCGATGCGTCCGAGGTCGAAGCGAATGTCACGCCCGGTTGTCGCCAGCGCGGTGAAGGTAAAACGCAACGCATCGGTGCCGTAGGCGGGAATGCCATCGGGAAAGTGTTTACGCGTGGTCGCCTCGATCTTCGGCGCCATTTCGGGCTGCATCAGGCCGCTAGTACGCTTGGCGAGCAGGTCATCGAGGGATATGCCGTCGATCAGGTCCAGCGGATCGAGCACGTTGCCCTTGGATTTTGACATCTTGTTACCGTCGGCGTCACGCACCAGCCCGTGGATGTAGACCTCCCTGAACGGCACTTCGTCCATGAATTTCAGGCCGAACATGATCATGCGCGCTACCCAGAAGAAAATGATGTCGAAACCGGTTACCAGTACGCTGGTCGGGTAAAAGGTTTGCAGGGCCGGGTCCTCGCGATCGGGCCAGCCGAGGGTACTGAACGGCCATAGCGCCGACGAAAACCAGGTATCGAGCACGTCTTCGTCCTGCGTCAGTTCGATATCGTCGGCAAGCCCGTATTTCGCGCGCACGGCGTCGACGTCCGCGGCGACGTAAACGTTACCGTAGTTGTCGTACCATGCCGGAATCCGGTGGCCCCACCAGATCTGGCGAGAAATGCACCAGTCCTGGATGTCCTCCATCCAGTTGTAATATGTCTTGCTCCAGTTTTCCGGAATGAAGTGGATGCGCCCGTCCCTGACCGCTTCGATGGCGGGTTTTGCCAGCGGCTCGGTGCGCACGAACCATTGATCGGTCAGGTAAGGTTCGATGACAACCCCGGAGCGGTCGCCGTAGGGTCGCTTGTAAACGTGTTCTTCCGCCTTGACCAGCAGGCCCGCGGCGTCGAGATCCTTGACGATCTGGTCGCGCGCGGCGAAGCGCTCCATGCCCTGGTAGGCGGGCGGTGCGTTTTCGTTCATGACCGCGTCGATCGTGAACAGGTTGATGACTTCCATTTCATGACGCTGGCCGACCTCGTAGTCGTTGAAGTCGTGCGCCGGGGTGATCTTGACGCAACCGGTACCGAACTCGGGATCGACGTAGTCGTCGGTAATGATCGGGATGATGCGCGGGGTCAGGGGCACCTGTACCCGGCGACCGACGAAATCCCGGTAGCGATCATCCTGCAGGTTAACCGCCAGCGCGCCATCCGCGAGGATCGTCTCCGGCCGCGTGGTCGCGATTTCGAGATGGGTGATGCCATTGACGGGTCCGTCGACCAACGGGTAGCGAACGTGATAGAGAAAGCCTTTTTCTTCTTCGTTGATGACTTCGAGGTCGGATATCGCGGTATGCAGAACCGGGTCCCAGTTGACCAGGCGCTTGCCCCGGTAAATCAGGTCTTCCTCGTAAAGCTTGATAAAAACTTCCTGCACCGCGGCGGAGAGCCCGTCGTCCATGGTGAAGCGCTCGCGCGCCCAGTCCGGGGATGCACCCATGCGGCGCAATTGTCGCGTAATGGTGCCGCCAGATTCCGCCTTCCATTTCCAGACGCGCTCGGTAAATGCCTCGCGACCCAGGTCGTGACGGGTCTTGCCCTGCTGGCTCAGTTGTCGCTCGACCACCATTTGCGTCGCGATGCCGGCGTGATCGGTACCCGGCTGCCACAGCGTGTTGTCGCCTTTCATGCGGTGGTAGCGGATCAGCGTATCCATGATCGTATCCTGGAACGCATGTCCCATGTGCAGGCTGCCGGTCACGTTCGGCGGCGGTATCACGATACAATAGGGTTCGCCGTCGCCCTGCGCGGCGAAATAACCCTCGTCTTCCCAGCGTTGGTACCAGGTCTGTTCGATCGAGTGGGGATCGTAGGTCTTGTCCATCAACTCTGCGGCATAAAATCAAAGGGCGCGATTATACCTTGCCCCCTCGGCGTTTTGCACTGTTTCTATGCAAAGAGGCTCACTATCAAATTTCTATTCGGAGGAGGGACCATTTGCGCCAGCAAATGCAGAGGATTGTCCGTAAAATCGTAAACTTGATTCTCGCGAGCTCGAGATTTCTCTGCACCCTGTCCCGATATTTCGAAATGTGCCTCCCACCGACCTTCGCGGCGAATTAGGCTATCAAAGATTGCTATCGTTTCAAGGCGTGGTCGCCGTCGAAGGGACGTGTAAATAATGGGTTGTTACAACTTAGGGCTTGTCGAAATCGCGCCGGATGGCGAGCTTGATTTCCTGCCAGGCGAGTTCCATGTGCCTGTCGAGGATCTGGCGCACGGTCTGTTCGAGTTCGGGATTGCCGACAAACGGGTCGACGACGAGTTCCGCCTCGGTGATATCGATTTCGGTATCGGTGCTGAATGGATCGTCCGTCGAGGTGGCGGGATCGTCATCGAGACCCAGGTCTGACAGGGTTATCTGTTCCTCGCTTTCGATCAGGTCGGTCAGCGTCGGAATGTTGCCTTCGTCGCTCATAGGTTGATGTGGTTCAGCGGATAGCCGCGTTCCTTGTAGAAACTGTAATGCTGGCGGGCCTGCTGTTTGTTTTCGTCGGTAACCAGTTCGATAACGCGTTCGAACTGCGCGAAATAGGCCGGCACCTCCGCGGACAGGTTTATCAGCAATTGCCGATTACCCCCCGGGTCGGGAGCGTCGTGTATCAGGATAGGGGTGACCAGCCCCGGCATTTCCTCGGTATCGTGCGGCAGGAAACTGTCGTCGCGAAACGTCCACAGCTTCTGGTCCAGGTGCTGGCTCTGCTGGCTGTCCCGGGTCAGCAACAGGGTTAGCTGGTTGCCGTCGTAGGCTTTTTGGCACAGCTGGCAGACGACCTGGTCATAGCGATGACGTTCGGTATTCAGCTGGTAAAAATCGATACGCGTCATTTCTTGACCTGGTTCAGGATGTATTGCGTCAGCAGCGGCACCGGGCGCCCGGTCGCGCCCTTGTCGTCGCCAGATTTCCACGCGGTGCCGGCAATATCGAGGTGGGCCCATTTGTAATCCCTGGTAAAACGCGACAGAAAACAGGCGGCCGTTATGGTACCGGCATCGCGACCGCCGATATTCGCCATATCGGCAAAGTTGCTCTTTAGCTGATCCTGGTACTCGTCCCACAGCGGCAATTCCCAGATTTTATCTTCGATCTGTTCTCCGCACTTGATCAGGTCGGTAATCAGGCCGCGATTGTTGCCCATTACCCCCGACGGGATCTTGCCGAGCGCGACGATGACGGCGCCGGTGAGGGTGGCGATATCGATCACGCAGCGAGGTTTGAATTTGCCGGCGTAAGTCAGCGCATCGCATAGTATCAGCCGACCCTCGGCATCGGTGTTCAGTATTTCGATGGTTTGTCCCGACATGCTGGTAACGATATCGCCGGGCTTGGTGGCCAGCCCGTCGGGCATGTTCTCGGTGGCCGGGACGATGCCGACCACGTTGATGGGCAGCTGTAGCTGGTTGACCGCTTTAAGCGTTCCCAGCACGGAGGCCGCGCCGCACATATCGAATTTCATTTCATCCATGGCTGCGCCTGGCTTCAGCGATATACCGCCGGTATCGAAGGTAACGCCCTTGCCCACCAGCGCAATCGGCTGTTGTTTCGCCGCCGCACCGCGATACTCGATCGTGATCAGTTTCGCCGGTTGCCGGCTGCCCGCGCTTACCGACAGCAACGAACCCATCTTGAGGCGTTTCATATCGGCCTCGTCGAGTACCTTGACGTGCAGCTTCTTTTCTCCCTTCGCCAACTGCATGGCCTGCCTGGCGATATAGCCCGGCGTGCATACGTTAGCCGGCAGGTTGCCGAGGTCTCGCGCCAGGCTCATGCCGGCGCTGATCGCGCTGGCCTCGTCGATGGCGGTTCTGGCCTTCGCGGCGTCGCTCCTGGCGGTATTGAAGGCGAGTTTCTGCAAACCCCTTCGTTTCTCGGGTTTGCCGCTTTTCATCTGTTCGAATTTGTAATCGCTGTTGGCGAGGGTCAACGCGGCATGGCGGACTTTCCAGGCCAGGTCGCGACCCTTGATCTTGATATCGCCCGGATAAAATTCGGCGTCGCGGGCGCCCGAAGCGGCCAACGCGGCGGCGATGGAATTGATCACGCGGGTATAGACGCGTTCGTTCATCTCGCTTTCCTTGCCGCAGCCGACCAGCAGCACGCGCTGCACCGCTAGCCCGGGAACCGCGGGTAGCAACAGGGTCTGTCCCGTTTTACCTTCCATGTCGCCGCGTTTCAACAGCGACGCCAGGAAACCCTTGCTCGCCCTGTCTACCCGCAACCCGCTGGCGGACAACTTGCGGGGTTGGCTAACGGTAATTATCTGGCAGGCGCCACGGGCGGTTTCGGCTGTTGTGTGCTTGAGGCTGAATTCCATGATATTCCTGGTGTCGATTGTTTGGATTACGCGATAAGATACGTGAAGCGCGAAAAAAAACCAGTCGAACCTTCGTGATTCAGCGTGGTTTAAGCTCCCGGCGACTAGACTCGGGTATTGGGTAACCATCTTTGATATTTCATCAATGGGCAACATAATATCGGCCTACCTGGCGAGGGAAATTCTGAAAACCAGTTTTGCGACGGTGCTGGTGCTGTTCGTTATCCTGGTCAGCAATTCGCTGGGCAGGATTCTTGCCGATATTGCCGACGGCGACATTCCACGGCAGGCGCTTTGGCCGGTGCTGTTGAGCCAGTCGGTAAATATCCTCGCGCTACTGCTGCCGCTCGGACTATTCCTCGGCATCGTTTTCGCCTTCGGTCGGATGTACAAGGATCACGAAATCGTCGTCATGAATGCCTGCGGAGTCGGCTACCGGGAATTCTACAAACCCGTTTTCATCGTGATGCTTCCGGTTTTGATTTTCAGCGTTTATTCGAGCCTGTGGCTTAACCCCCAGGTACAGCGAGCTGCGCAGGCAATTGTCGATCGCGAGGATAACCAGCACGAGTTTCTGCAAATCAAGCCCGGGCAGTTCAACCAGAGCAATAGCGGTGACCTGGTTTTTTTCATGGAATCGATCAGCGACGACAGGCTTGAACTACGCAACATTATCATCAGCCAGTCCAAGCGCGAGAAAATGATTTTCGAAACCGCGCGCAGCGGCCGGCAAAAGATAGAAGACGGCACCGGCAATCTGTTTCTTGTCGTCGGTCCGGGCGAGCGCTACGAAGGCGTCGCGGGTGAACCGAATCACAAGATCATCAGCTTTGCCCGGCATGGCATTTTGATCGAGAACAAGCGGAAAGTCGTATCGAGGATTCACAGCGAACAAATGACGCTAACCGAATTGTGGACCTCGGGCGAGCTGAGACACGCGGTGGAACTGCACTGGCGGATCGCGGTCCCGGTAGTGTTGCTAGTGCTCGCCGTACTCGCGGTGCCGCTCGCCTATATCGCGCCGCGACAGGGGCGTTTCGGCAAGGTCGGTCTTGCCTTGCTGGTATACATCGTTTACCTGAACCTGCTGGCGTTGACGCGTGCGCAACTCGAAGCCGGTACCTTCCCGTTGACGATCAATTTCTGGTGGGCGCACCTGGTTTTCGGGGGGCTGGCGTTTGCGCTTTTGTATCGCCGTAATCACGGCGTGCTGTTCAAGCCGGTAACACCATGATCATCAATCGATATATCCAGCGCAGCATCCACTTCGGCACCCTGGGCGCGCTGGCCATGCTGGTCAGTATCAGCCTGTTCTTTCTGTTCGTGGGCGAACTGGACGATGTCGGGCAGGGGAATTACGGGGTTCTGCAGGCGCTCGGGTACGTCGCGCTCAGCGCTCCCGCCAGGATCGTCGAGTTTATGCCGCTTGCCGTTCTCCTCGGCAGCATACTGAGCCTGGGAGCTCTTGCGGGCAACAGCGAAATCATCGCGATGCAGGCCTCGGGAATCTCGTTGCGGCGCATGCTTGCCGCGGTGCTGCAGGCCGCGCTGGTGCTCGCCGTGCTCAGTTTTCTTATCGCTGACTGGCTGGTGCCCGACAGCGAGGCCAGCGCACGCGCGTTGAAGAACCAGGCGCAGCAGCAGTCGACCGCGCTGCAGTCTGCCGAGGGCCTGTGGTTAAAGGATGAATCGAGGGTGGTTCACATCGCGGCGGTGCTGCCGAACGGTTTTGCCAGGCAGATCGAAATTTACCAGCTCGACGACAACGGCAAGCTGGTTTCATCGCTGCGCGCCGAACACGCGGTTCCGCTCGGAGACGCCTGGGAGTTGCAGCAGGTAGAGCAAACTTTAATGTCCGCGCGCAGCTCCAGTACGCAACGCTTCGAACGCATGATATACGAGGGCAACCTGTCGCATAAACTGCTGCAGGTACTGATAATCGAACCGCGCCTCATGTCGAGCATGAACCTGTACTCCTACCTCGAATTTCTCGACGAAAACAGGCTCGATGGACATGTCGAGCGGTTGATTTTCTGGCAAAAAATGCTGGCCCCGGCCACGATCGTGATCATGTGCCTGCTGGGTTTTCCATTCGTGCTGGGATCGCAACGACAGGCCAATACCGGACAGCGCCTGCTTACCGGTATACTGTTGGGCCTGGTGTTCGTCGTGCTTGATCGGTTGTTAACGCAGCTGGGGACGCAGTTAAAGATTAACGGGTTTACGGTTGCGCTATTGCCTAACCTGATATTTCTGGCGCTGGCGATTTACCTGTTGCTCAGGAAGCAGTCACACGGCACCGGGATCGGTATGTTGCTCGCCATGCGTCAGCGCCGACACGTCGACGATCCGGGTGCGGCTGAGCCTGTCATGCCAGGTGTAGGGGCTGAAAAGCCGCCACAGGTAACCGACGCCAAAACACAGAATTGACAGCAGCGCGAAACAAAGCCGCAGGTAGCAGGTTCCCCAGCCCGGATTCCCGCCCGATTCGGCAACGATTCTTATTTTCCAGGTGCGCATGCCGAGCGTTTGCCCCGACTTATGCCAGAACCATGCGTAAAAGCTAAACAGAATTAACAACAGGCAGAGGCTGAAAACCGGGCTCGATTCGATCGCCTCGCCCTGGTTGAATACGAGCGCGACGGCGGTGGAAAGAAACAACAGCGCAAGAATCAACAGGCTGTCGTATATCATCGCGGCAAATTGTTTTAGCAAACTCGCTGGCGGACACTGCTGGTAATTGCTTGTCGACATAAACAAAAAAATGCGCGTTGGTTCGGTTGAGGACGATCTTCGATTTGAAAAGTTAAAAATGTTTTTTTCATGCAGCTTTTTATACCACGCAACTATAATACACGACGAGTGCAAGTTAATAGCATTCGCAATAACAGCCCCTGTATTGTAATATCGGGGGTGGTTTTTACTAATGACGTCCGTAAGTTCAAGTGAGGAGACTGGAGAATGGCGACAGCAAAAAAAGCAGCGAGGCCGAAGTCAAAAGCACAAGCTAAAAAACCCGCAGTCAAGAAGAAGGCAAGTAAGCCGGCGATCAAAAAGAAAGCGGTAAAACCTGCAGTCAAAAAGGCAGCCGTAAAGAAAAAAGCGAGCAAGCCTGCGGTTAAGAAGGCGGCGGTGAAGACTGCAGCCAGGAAACGGCCAGCCGCCAAGAAGAAGTCATCCGCCAGTTCTGCATCGAATGCAAGAGTCAAGGCATTGCAGGCTAATATCAACGCCTTGAAAAAGCAGATCCTGAAATTGAAGAACGATGTTCGCGTCGCCAACAAGCGTGCCGATGCCCTTGGCAAACTGTCGGCCAGGCGCGGTGACGCGATCGCCAGGTTCGTGAGTGGATGGGACAGGAAGGCTAACGCAGCCGCTGTAAAATCAGCGAGGCCGAAGAAGAAAAAGTAACGCAAGCCAATGATAACAATTGAACAAAAGGCACAGTTCGCTGTGCCTTTTTTTGTCCATGAGTAAAATCGACCCGCCACCTGATGATCCAGAGATCGATCGTTTCATCGATAGCCTGTGGTCACAAAAGGGCCTGGCGGATCTCACCCTGCGTGCTTATCAGCAGGACTTGCGTCAGTTTTCGCGCTGGCTGGCCGAGCGTGACGGCAAACTCGCTCGAGCCGATCAGGCAGTTATCCAGCAGTACCTTGCGCAGCGATTTGACGACGGCGCCTCCGCCCGCTCCAACGCGCGCCTGCTGTCTACCCTGAAACAATACTATCGGCATTTAATCAGGGTCGGAGAGCGCCAGGACAACCCCACCGCGCTGATAAGCGCGCCCAGGATTCATCGCAGCCTGCCGCAGACGCTCGGCGAAAACGAGATCGAAAAACTGCTGCAGGCACCGGATCCGGAGAGTCGCTTCGGTCTGCGCGACCGCTGCATGCTCGAGCTGATGTACAGCTCCGGGCTGCGAGTCAGCGAGCTGGTGGGATTGCGGGTGAACCAGGTCAATGCCAAGCTCGGTCTGGTGAGACTGGTCGGCAAAGGCAGCAAGGAGCGCGTCGTGCCGGTCGGTGAAGAAGCGTTGCACTGGTTGCAGCAATATACCCGGGACGGGCGGCCGAACCTGCAAGGCCCTGGTGCTGTCAGCGATGCGCTGTTCCTGTCGAGTCGGGGCACGGCAATCACGCGCCAGGCGTTCTGGCAGAATATAAAAAAGTATTTGCTCAAGGCGGGGATTAAGACCGTCTTTTCACCGCATTCGCTGCGGCATGCTTTTGCAACGCACTTGCTCAACCACGGTGCTGATCTGCGCACCGTGCAAATGCTGCTGGGTCACAGCAGCCTGTCGACCACGCAAATCTACACGCATATCGCGCAGGAACGTCTCGCCTCGTTACACGCGCGACACCACCCCCGCGGTTAGCCGCTGTGGTGAATTAAGTAAACTGTCCCCTCGCAGGGGGCGGACGGTTCAATGCAACAAAGTGAACAGTTTGCGGCGATATTTCTGCACGCTTGGATGCTCGCCGCCGAGCATGTCAAACAATGCCAGCAGCCCGTTGCGTCCCGCATCCTCGTCGAAGCCGCGATCGATACGCATGATCTCGAGCAGGCACTGCATCGCGTTTTCGTAATCGCCCTGCGCGGTGAGGTGACGACTCTTTTGCAATAAGGCCTCGAGGTCTTTCGGATTTTGCTGCAGGCGCTGCTCGATTTCGCTGAGTTCCGGCAGGTCGGCGAGCTGTGCCGCAAGGTTCATTTCCGCGCGCAGTTTGATCGCCGCATCCAGCTTGTTGCCTGCTTCGTCGAGGCTGTCGAGCAGCGCGAGCGCGCGCTCGCTGTTGCCCTGGCCGTAAACCACTTGCGCGATGGTAACCTTGAGCTCCGCGTTTTCCGGGTCCTTGGCGAGTGCCTGGTTCAGCAGTTCCAGCGCCTGTTCGGCCTGGCCCTGCTGGTAAGCCGTCATTGCCGCCTGCATGATCTGCTCCGACTCCGACACGATATGCTTGTCGAGCATGGCGCGTACTTCCGATTCGGGGACCGCTCCGATACGCTCGTCGACGAGCTGTCCCTTGAAGAACAGTTTCATCGTGGGCAGACTCTTGATACCGAAATGACCGGCCAGCTCCTGTTCCGCGTCGGCGTTGACCTTGGCCAGTTCGAACTTGCCGTCGTATTCCTCGGCGAGTTTTGCGAGCATCGGCATGATGGTCTGGCAGGGCTGGCACCAGTCCGCCCAGAAATCTACCAGTACCGGACAGGTCATCGATTTTTCCAGCACCAGTTGCTGGAAATTCTGCAAACCGACATTGTGAATATAGGGTGACTCGCTCATAATAGAGAACCTGAAAAAAGATGCGCATTATATCAGGCTGATCGCCCGGAAGTTCAAGGGTTTGCCGTGGCGCGATCGTTTTTACACTCAGGAATCATCACATTTGAAAAATCAGTATGACGCCGCCTCGATCGAAGTCCTGACGGGGCTCGAACCGGTCAAGAAACGGCCGGGCATGTATACCGACACCACCCGACCCAATCACCTCGCGCAGGAGGTGATCGATAATAGCGTCGACGAGGCGATTGTCGGCCATGCGACGCAGATCGGGGTGATTCTGCATGCCGACCAGTCGCTCAGCGTGATCGACAACGGCCGCGGCATGCCGGTCGATATCCATCCCCAGCAGAAAATCCCCGGGGTCGAAGTCATCCTCACCAAGCTGCATGCCGGGGGCAAGTTTTCCAACAAGAATTACCGTTTTTCAGGCGGACTGCACGGCGTTGGGGTATCGGTAGTCAACGCGCTGTCGAAACAACTCGATGTGCGCGTGCGCCGCGATGGCAAGGAATACACGATCAGTTTCAGAAACGGCGAAAAGAAAGACAAGCTGAAACAGACCGGCAGCGTCGGCAAGAATAATACCGGCACCAGCCTGCGATTCTGGCCGGACCCGAAATATTTCGACAGCCCGACTTTTTCGGTGACCCGGCTCAAGCATATACTTCGCGCCAAAGCGGTGCTGTGCCCGGGGCTCAAGGTCAAGTTCTACGTCGAAAAGACCAAGGAATCGGTCGAATGGCTTTACGCGGACGGCTTATCCGATTACCTGCTCGAGGCGCTGGAGGGGTTGGAGCTGTTGCCGCCAGAACCGTTTTTCAACTCGCTGCAGGGCGAGCACGAGGCGGTCGACTGGGCGGTGCTGTGGCTGCCGCAGGGCGGCGAATCGATTACCGAAAGCTACGTTAACCTGATTCCGACCTCGCAGGGCGGCACCCATGTCAACGGCCTGCGTACCGGCATAACCGATGCGATCCGCGAATTCTGCGAATTTCGCAACCTGCTGCCGCGCGGGGTCAAGATTGCGCCCGACGACGTCTGGGACAAGGTCAGCTTCGTGCTTTCGGTAAAAATGGAAGATCCCCAGTTTTCCGGGCAGACCAAGGAACGCCTGTCCTCGCGCGAAACCGCTGCATTTGTTTCCGGCGTTGCCAAGGACTCGTTCAGCCTGTGGCTGAACCAGCATGCCGACATCGGCGATCAACTCGCGCAGCTGGCGATATCCAGTGCGCAAAGCCGATTGAAAACCGCCAGGAAAGTGGTGCGTAAAAAGATCACCTCCGGTCCGGCACTGCCGGGAAAGCTGGCGGACTGCAGCAGCCAGGACGTCGCGCGCACCGAACTGTTCCTGGTCGAAGGCGATTCGGCCGGTGGCTCGGCGAAGCAGGCGCGGGACCGCGCGTTTCAGGCGATCATGCCGCTGCGCGGAAAAATTCTGAATACCTGGGAGGTTCCGTCGGACCAGGTGCTGGGCTCGCAGGAAGTGCACGATATATCGGTGGCCATCGGGGTCGAGCCGGCCTCGGATAACCTGGCCAACCTGCGCTACGGCAAGATCTGCATTCTTGCCGACGCGGATTCCGACGGCGCGCACATCGCCACCTTGCTGTGCGCGCTGTTCCTGCGCCATTTTCAGCCGCTGGTCGAAAAGGGTCATGTCTATGTCGCCAAGCCGCCGCTGTATCGCATCGACATCGCCAAGGACAAGTACTACGCGCTCGACGAGGCGGAGCGAGACGGCATCCTCGATCGCATCGCCGCGGAAAAACGCAAGGGCAAGATTTCGGTGACCCGTTTCAAGGGGCTCGGCGAGATGAACCCGATGCAGTTGCGCGAGAGCGCGATCGCGCCCGAAACCCGGCGCCTGGCGCAGTTGACGATCGCGCCTGGCGACAAGACCTTCAACATCATGGATATGATGCTGGCCAAGAAACGCGCCTCCGACCGCAAGGACTGGCTGCAGACCAAGGGAGACCTCGCCGAAATATGAACGAAACCATGGAACTCAATTACGAGGGCGTCGAGCAGCAGCCCCTGCATGTCTTTACCGAGAAGGCCTATCTCGACTACTCGATGTACGTCATCCTCGACCGCGCGCTGCCGCATATCGGCGACGGCCTGAAGCCGGTACAGCGCCGCATCATTTACGCGATGTCCGAGCTCGGTCTCGCGGCCACTTCCAAGCACAAGAAATCGGCACGCACCGTCGGCGACGTGCTCGGTAAATACCACCCGCATGGCGATACCGCCTGTTACGAGGCGATGGTGTTGATGGCGCAGGAATTTTCCTATCGTTACCCGTTGATCGATGGCCAGGGCAACTTCGGTTCGCCGGACGACCCCAAGTCGTTCGCGGCAATGCGTTACACCGAGTCGCGCCTGTCGGCCTTTGCCAAGGTATTGCTGCAGGAACTCGACCAGGGCACGGTGGACTGGATTGCCAACTTCGACGGCACCCTGCAGGAGCCGTCGCTGCTGCCGGCGCGGCTGCCGCATATCCTGCTCAATGGCACCACCGGCATCGCGGTCGGCATGGCGACCGATTTGCCCCCGCACAACCTGCGCGAGGTCGCGAAAGCCTGCATACTGCTACTGGACAAGGCCAGGACCCCGCTGCAGGACCTGCTCAAGCACATCAGCGGACCCGATTATCCGACCGAGGCCGAAATCATCACGCCACGGGAGGAACTGCGCAGCCTCTATGAAACCGGCAACGGTTCGATTCGCATGCGCGCGGTATATGAAGGCGAGGACGGAGACATCATCGTCACCGCGCTGCCGCACCAGGTATCGGGCGCGCGCGTGATGGAGCAGATCGCGCAACAGATGCTCGCCAAGAAGTTGCCAATGGTGGACGACCTGCGCGACGAATCCGATCACGAAAACCCGACGCGGCTGGTTATCGTGCCGCGTTCCAACCGTGTCGATATCGACGCCCTGATGGGTCATTTGTTTGCCACTACCGATCTCGAGCGCAGCTACCGCGTCAATATGAACATGATTGGCACCAACGGGCGGCCGCAGGTCAAGAACCTGAAGCAAATCCTGCAGGAGTGGATCGCGTTTCGCGTTGCCACGGTGCGACGGCGCCTGCAGTGGCGGCTCGACAAGGTCGACAAACGGCTGCACGTGCTCGAGGGCCTGCTGATCGCGTTTCTGAACCTGGACGAGGTCATCCGTATCGTGCGCTACGAAGACGACCCGAAGGCGGAATTGATCAAGACTTTCAAGATCAGCGAAATCCAGGCCGAGGCAATCCTCGAGACCAAGCTGCGCCACCTCGCCAAACTCGAGGAAATGAAGATCCGCGCCGAGCAGGAAGAGCTCAGCGCGGATAAAAAGGAACTGGAAAAACTGCTCGGCTCCGAACGCCGTATCAGGACGCTGATCAAGAACGAAATCCTGGAGGATGCCGAGACTTACGGCGACGACCGCCGTTCGCCGATCGTCAGCCGCGAGGCCGCGCGCGCGCTCGACGAAACCGACCTGATGCCTTCCGAGGCGCTTACCGTCGTACTGTCGAGCAAGGGCTGGGTGCGTGCCGCCAAGGGACACGAGATCGACCCGCGCAGCCTGAGCTACAAGTCCGGCGACGGTTACCTGGACATGGCGCTGGGCAAGAGCAACCAGAGCGTCGTATTCGTCGATTCCTTCGGACGCGCCTACGCCGCGCCGGCGCATTCGCTGCCGTCGGCGCGCGGGCAGGGGGAACCGCTGACCGGGCGCTTCAAACCGGCCAGCGGCGCCGAGTTCAGAAGTTGCCTGATGGGCCAGGACGACGACCATTTCCTGATGTCGTCGTCGCACGGCTACGGCTACGTCTGCAGGTTCGCCGACATGCTGACGCGCAGCAAGAACGGCAAGGCGCAGATTAGCCTGGCCAGGGGCGCGCAATTGCTGCCGGTGGTGGCGGTCTCAGACTATGATGCCGACCAGCTGGTATCGATTACCAGCGCCGGCTATATCGCGCTGTTAGAAGTCAAGTCCGTACCGCGTCTGGCGAAGGGCAAGGGTAACAAGATCCAGGGCATACCGCCCAAACGTATCAAGGACGGCGAGGAGGAAATCGCGTTTATCGCCTGCCTTGCGGGTAAGCAGAAACTGGTCATCCACTGCGGCAAAAAGTACAAGACCATGAACCTGAAGGAACTCGAGGAATACCGTATCGAGCGCGGCAATCGCGGCCGCAAGCTGCCGCGAGGCTACCAGAACGTCACCGCGATAGAGGTAATCGATTGATTCTGCGCGCCAGGCCTGCCCGCAATAAAAACATTCTTGACGCTTGAATTCGACGCAATAAATGCCAACTATACGGGCATTCTGACAATCGTTGGTGGCCACTGATGTTTTCACGAATCTTTCTTTTTCTGCTGGCTAACTTCGGCGTGCTCGCGGTGCTGAGCTTATCGATGCGGCTGCTCGGCGTCGACGCATACCTGGCCAGCCAGGGCGGCGCTTTTCAGCTAAACGGATTGTTGCTGATGGCCGCGATCATGGGTTTTGCCGGTTCGTTCATTTCGCTGGCGATGTCCAAGATGATGGCGAAACGCTCGATGCGCGTGCAGGTCATCGAGACGCCGCGCAGCGAGGTAGAAAACTGGCTGGTCGCGGTCGTCCGCCGGCAGGCCAGCCAGGCGGGCATCGGCATGCCGGAGGTCGGTATTTTCGATTCGCCGACGATGAATGCCTTTGCCACCGGCATGAACCGCAACGACGCGCTGGTCGCCGTCAGCACCGGGCTGTTGAATAAAATGTCGCGCGACGAGGTCGAAGCCGTGCTCGGCCACGAAGTTTCTCATGTCGCCAACGGCGACATGGTGACGATGGGCCTGCTGCAGGGGGTGTTGAATACCTTCGTCATTTTCTTTTCGCGGCTGATCGGGATCATGGTCGATCGCGTCATTTTTCGTATCGAGCGCGGCATAGGGCCCGGATACTGGATCGGGTCGATCGTTGCCGAGATCATTCTAGGCATCGTCGCCGCGATGATCGCATCCTGGTTCTCGCGCCACCGTGAATACCGCGCCGACGCCGGCGGTGCCGCGCTTGCGGGCCGCGGCAAGATGGTCGCCGCGTTGGAACGTTTGCGCAGGGCACATGATCAGCCGGACCTGCCCGGCGAAATGGCGGCCTTCGGCATCATCGGCGGTAGCGCGCTGAAGGCGCTGCTGAGTACCCACCCGCCGCTCGAAAAACGCATCGCCCAGCTGATGGCGTCATCCGCCGCATAGCACTGGCCAGCGGCTGGCGGCGCGCCCCGTTTCGAGTCTGCGGAACGGGGCATTTGTTGATTTGTATCGGCCAATATACAGAAATCCGAAATCGGGGCGGGGGATCGATTGACGCCGAAAATGGGCCTGAGTAAACTGGTTTAACGCGCATTCCTTTGCCCCAAATTACGACAGAACTGTGACTTATCGGCGGTCCGGAAGCAATGCCAGTGGCGCAAAACACCATCAAGCAGGAGATTGAAGTCGGCAGGCGTTTCAGCCCCGTGGTGGCCGTGCCCACGCTGCTGTTACTCGCGGGCGTGTACCCGGGCCTGGCGCTGTCGACCTGCCTCGCGCTCGGCGATTATTTACCGCCGTGGCTGGCCGCGCTCGCTAACGGCATTATTCTCTACGCCACCTATACCGTCGTCCACGAGGGCGTGCACGATAATATCGTCAGTCGGAAATCGCGCTTCAGGTGGGTCAACATGACCGCCGCCTTCCTCGCCGCGCTGCCGCTGTGGCTGCTGATTTACCCGCACCGCGGATCGCATATCGTGCATCACCGCAAGTGTAATTCCGCGTCCGATCCCGACATCTATGCCCGCGGCAGTTTCGGCGTGGTTGCGCTGTGGCGAATTCCGCTCGCGATACTGGGCCAGTTCAACCCGTTCGAACAGTATCGGCTTTGTGCGGAGCACGGGCTTTCGCGATGGCAAAGGTATTTTTCCTACGCCAGCTTCGCGCTCTTCGTTGCTATCGTCACAAGCATCTGCGCGCTGGGTTATGCTTACGAACTGCTGGTGTTTTGGTTGGTCCCGTTTTTTATCGGCTACGGGGTGATGCTGGTGCTGTTCACCTGGGTGCCGCACCATCCTCACAGCATCACCGGGCGCTACCATGATACGCGCTGTTCGCTGTGGCGCGGCGGCAACCTGTTAACCCAGGGACAAAATTACCACCTGATCCATCACATGATGCCATGGGTGCCCTGGTACCGCTACGAGCGCGTATTCGACGAAATCCGGCCGCTGCTCGAACAGAAACACGCGATCATCGACGGCTTCTGGCCGCGTCCCGCGCGCGACGCGATCGATTACACCGGCGCTAGACCCGCGGGCCAGGACGATAAATCGTCAGCATCCCGGGCTTAAGCCTCGCGTTGCCGCAGGTCGTCAAAGTCACGGCGCAAAGCCACCAACCTGTTCTGGTAATCGGCGCCATCGCCATACTCGATAAACTTGTGGTAGCGGCTGTGTATCGCGGCCAGTTTGCGCGCGTGTTTGATCGGGCACCAGTACTGCTCAGTGCGGGAGGCAATTTCCTGCGTGTAGGCGACCAGGCCGTTGAAGTAACCGCAATACACGCAGTTCAGTTTTTCGACAGGATTCAGGTACTGCAGGCTGTGGCGATCGACGACGATGTATTCGCCCCGATTTACCCTCGGGATGTCGTAAACGCGGAAACAGATCGCCTGGTAAACCGAAACCACGGCATCCATGAATATCGCCGGAACGATACAGGAGTAGATCAGGGGCGCGGTAATAATATGCCCCA
>JAOTUD010000347.1 GCA_029864065.1 Gammaproteobacteria bacterium
GCTTGGCGCGCGCTACCCGCAGGTACAAATGCTGGGAGAGGAAGTCGGCAAGACCGAGCAACAGCGGGTCATCGACAGCGACCACGATTACTGGTGCCTGGACCCGGTCGACGGCACCACCAATTTTCACGCGACCGTACCCCTGTTCTCGGTATCGCTGGGATTGATCTGCCACGGCGAGATCGTCCTCGGCGTGGTCTACGACCCTAATCGCGACGAGTGCTTCGGCGCGGTCAGGGGCGAGGGATTCTGGATTAACGGCCGCAAGGTAGCGCGCCCCGACCAGCCGGATTCGCTCGGCAACGCAATCGCGTTCATCGATTTCAAGCGCCTCGGTCCCGTGCTGGGTACCAGCCTGGTACAGGACACCCCGTATAAATCCCAGCGCAACATCGGCACCTGCGCGCTGGAGTGGGCCTGGCTCGCCGCGGGTCGCGTCAACCTGCTGCTGCACGGGCGCGAACGCATCTGGGATTACGCCGCCGGGGTACTGTTGACGCAGGAAGCGGGCGGCAAGTGCGAAACCTTCGACGCCGAACCCATCTTCAGGCAGACGCTGAAGCCGCGCTCGGTGATCGCCGCGAGCAATCCCGAACTGTTCGAACTATGGGCTTCCCGGGTACGCTCGGCCCTTTGACGCCCGGCATCCTGTTTTGCCGAATCCTGATCCTGCTGGTAGCGCTGGCGCCGCAGGCCGCCGCGGCCGAACCGCTGCGCGTGCTGAGCCAGAACATGAATCGCCTGTTCGACGATATCGACGACGGTAACAACGAGAGAGTTCTGTCCAGCGGGCGATTTCAAAACCGCGTAACAGTTGCGGCCAAAAAATTCGGCGAGCACTTCGGACTGCCGCATATCATCGCGTTGCAGGAAGTCGAGAACCTGAACGTGTTGCAGCAGATCGCGGCGGAGATTCAACGGCGCTACGCGGCGCGCTACCGGCTGGTGCTGATCCCGGGCCAGGATATCTCGGGTATCAACCTGGGGTTCCTGGTGCGCTACGGCATCGAGATCAGGAAAGTCGACCAGCTGTTTCGCGACAGCACCGTCGAACCGGGCGGCGCGCCGCTGTTCGCCCGCCCACCGCTATACCTCGAAGCCTGCTATATCGAAAACTGCCTGACCCTGGTGAACCTGCACCTGCGCTCGATGCGCGGTATCGACAGCCGCTCCGACGGCGACCGGGTCAGGCGCAAACGCCTGCTGCAGGCCGAAGCCATCGCCAGCTGGAGCAACCGCCTGCAGCGCTCGCAGCCGGCGCATTCGCTGCTGATTCTGGGGGATTTGAACGCGTTGACCCCGGGCGACGAGCATGTCGATGTCGTCGGCATCATCCGCGGCAACCCCGATAACAGTCGCGCGCGCCTGCAAGGCCGCGACCTGGTCGAGCCCGACCTGGTCGACCTGACCGGGTTGATCCCCGCGGAAAAACGTTACTCGTTCATTTTTCGCCGGCAAAAACAGCAGCTCGACTACATGCTGGTCAACGACGCCTTCGGCGCCGACGTCGAGGTCATCGCGTTCAGCGGTATCGATACCCATTTTTCGGACCATGCCGGCCTGCTCGCCTGGTTCAGCTGGTAACCGGGTTCACTGCAGCGTATGCCCCTGCGCGAGGTACTCGGAGGATTGCATTTCGAGCAGCCGGCTGGCGGTGCGCTCGAACTCGAAACCGAGTCGCTTGCCGCCGTAAAGCTCGCCGGGGGCCGCCGCCGCGCTGCAGATCAGCTTGACGTGGTGATCGTAGAGCACGTCGACGAGCAGCACGAAGCGCCTGGCGACATCATCGTCCGATTGATTCATATGGCGGATATCGGTCAGTATCAGGGTGTTGAAGCAACGCGCCAGTTCGAGGTAGTCGTTCTGGCTGCGCGCGCTTTCGCAAAGCTCGGCAAAACTGAACCAGACCGTATCCTCGGCGCAGTAACGGTAGGCCAGGACCCGGCCGTTGACGACCAGTTCGCGCTGCTCGACCTGCAGCGGCACGACGTGCTGATCGAGATAGCTTCGTATCGCGGCCTCGGCAGCGGCATCGTGCGGCACCGAGTACAGGTCGGTTTGCTGCAGGAAACGCAGGCGGTAGTCCCGCTCGCCGCCGACGTTGACGACATCGCAATGCCGCTCTATCAGCTCGATCGCGGGCACGAAGCGGGCGCGTTGCAGCCCGTCGCGGTAAAGGTCCCGCGGCGCCGCGTTCGACGTGGTTACCAGCACCACTCCTTCGCGAAACAGCGCCTCCAGCAGGCCCGCCATGATCATCGCGTCGCCGATATCGATAATGACGAATTCATCCAGACACAGGACATGGGTGTCGCGGGCGATTTCGCGCGCGACCGCCTGCAGCGGGTTGGCGGTGTTGCGGTGCTGTCCCAGGGCGCGGTGTATACGGTTCATGAAGCTGTGGAAATGCGTGCGCGCGCGCGTTACACGGTCCGGCAGCGACTGGTAAAAAACATCCATCAGCATCGTTTTGCCGCGACCGACGCCGCCCCACAGGTAAATTCCGTCGATCGGCGGGCCATTGACCCGCCTCGAAAACAGCGTCTGCCACCAGCCGCGCGCGCCGGCGGCGGTGACGCGCGTAAACAGGTCGTCGAGCAACGTCACCGAATGCTGCTGCGCGCTGTCGGCGACGAATCCGGGCTGCTGCATCAGGTCGTGGTATTTTTGCGATGGCTTCATTGGCTGATCCGGTTATCGCCGGGCAGTTTTCCGGAAACTTTGATCCAATTTCGAATCTCGACGAAAAATAATTAAAATAATACTGTATTTCAACATCTTATCGTGCTTTTTTAATGTTTTTTGCTAATATTAGAACCAGGTGGTCGAGGCGTATTGAATTTAATATCAATAAAGATATACTTTTTCTGATCGACAGGCAGCGTAAAAGACAGACCCAGGGCACATTCAATACATCCCGGCTGAATAACCAGAGATAGCAAAGCGACGATTGAATTTTAATGGCGGTAGATAACAGAGTCATCAACCCAGCCCTGGCGCAACAGTTGTTTCGCAAGAGCGAAATGCTAAAGCGTAAACGCGCCGGTGAGCCCGCCGCTATCGAATCCTTTCCGCGGGTAATCAAGACGATTACCGGGTTGTGGCGCTACTCCGAGGGCAAGAAATACCTCGAGGAACTGATCCTGGTCGAGGGCGGCAAGCGCCGCGCCGGTTTTCCGGTCGATGCCCAGGACGAGTTGATGTTCCTGTACCAGCTGCTGCTCGATCAGCACCGCATCCTGAGCCTGCGCGGGCAAAAGATTACCGCCAACCGGCCGCCCGGCACCAAGTTCACGATGGGAACCAAGACCTAACCTTACCCTGTCGTTCCGATTTACCAACACGATAAAAATGTCATTCCCGCGCATGCGGGAATCTTGTAACGGTTACCGCGCGGCCCCAGTAAGATCCCGCCCCGGCTCAAGGCCGTGGGAACCTTGCGCGGGGATGACGGTGACTGAGTCAGGGATGCCGGCTCGGTGGTCGGCATGACGGCACTACCTGAAAATCCTCTCAAATCGCTACGGACTCTGCGCCTCAGCGTCTCTGCGAGAACCATTTGACGCTTGTTAATCACGAAAGGTCGGGAAGACGCGATTACAGCTCCCGCCCGGCGCGCCATTCCTTTAGCCGGATGATCCCGCGCGCGCCGAGCGTCATGAACGGTTCCGGAAACAGGCGTTGCGGTTGCTCCTGCTCCGCAAAATCCGGCACCAGGCTCTGCTCCCGGCTGGCGCTCGCCATCTCGGCGGCGACGATTCCGCTAATCGTGCCGCGCGTGGTGCCGAGGCCATTCTGGCAGCAGGCGCTGAACAACCCCTGGTCGAGTTCGCCGATGACCCAGACGTCGTTGCGACTAAGGCACAGCCGGCCCGACCAGCAATATTCCATCGGCAACTTGGCCAGCATCGGAAAACGCGCATCGAAAGTTCGCCGATGATCGCGCGCGATGCGTTGGAGCCGGTCGGCCGGCAGGCTGAGGGATGGCTCGTAGGTGCAACGATTGCGAATCACCAGGCGTGCCCCGCCCGTGCCGTTAATACGGCGAAGCGTCGATCCGATCGGGTCTGACGGCGTGCATCCCCAACTCTCGTCGCCGCCGAGTTGCGCTACCTCTGCCGCGTCGAGTTCGCGGGTCATCGATGCGTACAGGTTGATATGAATCAGCCGACGCCGGTAGA
>JAOTUD010000348.1 GCA_029864065.1 Gammaproteobacteria bacterium
GCCTCATTCTCGGCGTCACCCGGATCGAGCACCTGCAGGCGAACATGGCAGCCTGCGAACAGGCGCCGCTGCATCCATCTATTCTTGACATCCTGGATCGGGGCTGGGAGATTATCAAGCCGAATTGCTTCAGGTATTTTCGCCCTTGAACATCGCAACCGTAACGATCCTATTCCCGGCTGCAATCGAGAAAGTCAGGCGCCTTGCTTAAACCATCAACGAATCAGGAATTCTCATGCCGAATAAAATGAAAGCCGCGGTCCTGTCCGCTCCGGGTGGGCCGGAAAAACTGAAGCTCACGCATGTCGACCTGCCATGGCCCGCGTCGAGCCGCGACGTGCTGGTCAGGCTGAAGGCCGCCGCGTTGAACCCGGCGGACGGTTACTTTCGCAGCTTCGGTCCTTACGTCAGCAGCGCGGGTCCCTGTATCCTGGGCCATGACGGTGCCGGAATCGTCGAGGAGATTGGTGACGACGTATCGAGCGTCCAGCCAGGGCAGAGAGTCTGCTTCTGCAACGGAGGTATCGGCGGCACTTACGGCACCTACGCCGAGTTTGCCGTGGTTGCGGAATCGCAACTGGCGCTGGTTCCCGATTCGGTCGACGACGCCAGCGCGGCGGCGCTGCCGCTGGTGCTCATTACCGGCTGGGAATCGCTATACGACCGGGCCAGGCTCGCGGCCGGCGAGTTCGTGCTGGTTCATGCCGGCGCGGGCGGCACCGGGCATATCGCGATCCAGCTCGCTGCGTTGCGGGGCGCGCGCGTTGCCGCAACCGTCAGCACAGAGGACAAGGTCGACATGGTCACGAAACTGGGGGTTGAGCGCGCCATTCCCTATCGATCCGAGGACTTCGCCGAGGCGGCGCAGGAATGGACCGCGGGTCACGGGATCGATGTCGCGCTGGACAACCTGGGCGCGGAGGTTTTCAGGAAAACCATTGCGGCGATGTCCCCCTATGGCCGGCTGGTTACGCTGATGGGCACACCTGGCGACGATGAAAACGAAACCGCCTACGTCAACAACCTGACCATCCACAACGTCATGATGCTGACCCCGATGGTGCTGGGCCTGCAGGATCGACTCGACAGCCAGGCGCAGATCGTGCGCCAGGGCCTGCAGCTACTCGCCGAGCGCAAGCTGCAAGTCGAAATAGACAGCCGCTTCGAGTTCGACGACATCGTCGCGGCGCACCAGCGCCTCGATCTCGGCAAGGCCTCCGGTAAAATCGTGATTTCGATTGCCGCCTAGCGCGGCCCGGCGTTCGTACCCCGGGTTACGCGCGCAGGTCAACGCCTGCCTGGCGGCGACAACCGTGTTCGCGAACGGATTTAATCGGGTAGCAGCGCCAGGCTCAGCCCGGGCCAGTAGGTGATAATCAATACCGCTATCAGCAGCACGATGAAAAACGGAATCGTGGCCAGGTACAGCGTCATTACCGGTTTGTCGAAACGATAGCTCGCGATGAAAAGGTTCATTCCCACCGGCGGCGTGAAGTAACCCAGCTGCATGTTGGCGAGAAAAATGATTCCGAGGTGTACGGGGTGAATCCCGTAGCCGACCGCGATCGGCAATATGATCGGCACGATGATGACGATCGCCGAAAAGATATCGAGCATCATGCCGAGACCCAGCAGGAACAGGTTCAACAGTATCAGGAAGGTCAGTTTCTCGTCGATATGCTGCCTGATAAACCCGAACATGCGCGTCGGTATCTCGGCGTCGATCAGGTAATTGGTCGAGGCCAGCGAAACCCCGACGATGATCAGGATGCCGCCCACCAGCATCATCGCGTCACGCATGATGTCCGGCAACGCGGAAACCTTTATTTCGCGAATGATCAGCGCCTCGACTACCAGTACGTATAGCGCGGTTACCGCGGCGGCTTCCGAAACCGCGAAGTAGCCGCCGTAGATGCCGCCGAGCACCAGGAACGGCAACGGAATTTCCCACTTCGCGTCCAGGACGGCCCGCCGTGCAACTTTCAGGTCAAAAGGTTTGCGCCGGCTGCGATCCCTGGGCTGCAGCATCGCGTAAACCGCAAGTATCGACAGCATCAGCAGGCCGGGAAATACACCGGCCAGGAATAAATCGGAAATGTTCACCGGCTGATCCAGATCCATCTGCTGCGCGACGACGCCGTAGAGTATCAACGGTAACGAAGGCGCAAACAAAAGGCCGAGGCTGCCCGAACTGGTCAGCAGCCCTAGGTTGAAGTTTTCCAAATAACCGGCCTCCTTCAGCGCCGGGTAAAGCAGGCCGCCGAGCGCGACGATCGTAATCCCCGAAGCGCCGGTGAACGCGGTAAAAAATGCGCAGGCGAAGATGGCGACGATGGCGAGTCCGCCCGGCATCCATCCGAGCAGGCTGTTGGTCAGGTTTACCAGGCGCGTCGAGGCATTGCCCTCGCCGAGCAGGTAGCCGGCAAAGGTGAACAAAGGAATGGCGATCAGCACCGGCATTTCGGCAAGCCGGTAAATCTCGATGCTAATAACCGACAAATGTACGTCCAGGCCGTGAAATCCAATCATCGCGCTAAGCGCGATAACGACGAACAGCGGCGTGCGCAGTATCGCGAGCAAAATCAGCAACGGCGCCACGAAGCTCATGCGGCGGGCTCTTCGGGATCGTTGAAATGCCTGATCAGCAGGCCGGCCCTGCACAGCGACATGATGAAATAGCGCAGGCCGATCAACGCAAAGGACAGGGGTACGATTACCTCGAGCATCCAGGCCGGAATGCCGGCAAACGACGCAACGCCATCGGCATAATCCAGCCGGATCCAGTTCATGCCGTACCAGGCAATCAGCAGGCAGGTCCAGGCGCTGATCTGGCCGACGACTACCTGCACCACGCCGTCGGTATTGGGATTGAAAAACTTCGACAGCAAATCGATGCGAATATGTTTATCGTTGCGGCTGGCGACGGTCGCGCCGATCAACCCGAGCCATAAAACCATGACACGCAGCAACGGGTCTATCCAGACGAATCCCGAATCGAAAAAATTGCGTAATACGATTTGCGTGCTGGCGAGTACTATCGTCACTGCCAGCAACGCGACCAGCAGCGCGTCTTCGGCGCGATGGAGTCTGGTTATCCAGGATCGCATCGCTTACTGGCTGTTGCGGAAGCTTTGCAGAAGGTCTCTGATTTGACCAACAATTTCGCCGGGGATGACGCCGGTCTGAACCATTTCTTCGATCGAATGATCCGCAAGGGTTCGCCAGCGTTCCGTCTCGCCGGGATTCGGCATCACGAAGGTAATACCATGCTGTTGTAACGCCTGCTTTGCGGCTTCGTTATCGGCGCGATTGATTGCATTCATGCGTTTAAATACCTTGTCCATCTCTTCCCTGACGATCGCCTGGTCTTGTGCCGAAAGCTTGCCGAATGCGTCTTTCTCGACCGCCAGCACGCCGATAAGGTAGGTAACCGGGACATCGGTCATGTACGAAGTGCTGGTGTGCCATTGAAACGCGATCGCCGACGTCGGGTTGACCGCGATGGTCTCGATCAAACCGGTTTGCAAGCCGGTAAAGACGTCGGATATCGGCAGCGAGATCGGGCTGATACCCAGCGCTCTAAATACGGTCTGGCCGACCTTGTCGCCCTCGGGCACCCAAACCCTGCTGGCGCGCAACGATTCCAGGCTCTGCATCGGCTGCCTGGACAGAATGCGCGCGAATCCGCCCTCGGTAATACCCAGGATGACGAACCCCTGGGATTCCATCCGTTGCGCCAGGACCGGGTCTATTCTCTGGCGCACATAGTCGACCTCGTCCAGCGACTTGAACATCATCGGCAGCCCCAGTGACTGGATACTGGTATCGACTTGAGCGAGACCGCCCTGGGTGAACGCCCCCCCCTGCAATTGCCCGATCCTGATCTTGCGGTGCACGCTCTGGTCGTTGCCCATAACGCCGCCCGGGTAAAACTTCAGCTTGACGCGTCCCGCGCTGCGCTCTTCGATCAGTTTCGCCCCGGCCTGCATTTCCTTCATCCATGTCGTGCCCGCGGGCGCCAGGGTCGCTATCTTGAGCGTGTTCGCATCGACGCTGGCACTGAAAGCAAGCGCCATAACAACCAGGCATGGTGTAATTAACGTGGTTTTCATTGTGTCGCCCCGATAACGGTACTGGAACCGTCAATACCTCGATAGTTACCTAAAAAAA
>JAOTUD010000349.1 GCA_029864065.1 Gammaproteobacteria bacterium
ACTCGCGCAAAAAACCGATATTCCGCTGTCTGCCGGCGAGAGCGAGCCGAGTGCGCACGGTTGCCGCGCCCTGCTCGAGGAGCAGGCGATACAAATCCTGCAATTCGATTGCACGCGCATGGGTGGATTTACGATGGGGCGCAAGTTATCGGCGCTGGCCGAGCTCAACCATGTCGACGTCGCGCCCCACCACGATTGCTTCATCCACGCGCATATCGTCGCGGCGAGCCCCGCCGGCCTGATCGTCGAATCCTTCACCGATCCGGAACGCGACCCGCTGCAGGCCGAGCTGTTTCAAAATCCGCCGACGATCGAAAACGGGGTGCTGCGGCTGAACGCGGAACCCGGCCTCGGCCTGGTCCTGCGCAACGACACCGTCGAGAAATACGGCCAGAAAATAATCTAGGTCCGGCTCAATGCACTACCATGAACCCGGGGCGCAGCAGTGTATCAACCTGGCCTGGTATCGACGTAACCCGCGCATTGGCAAGGGAACGGGGCAGGATTCGCCCGGTACCTGAACCGGCATGCGAAAATTTTTTTCCGATTGCTGGCCGAATGTATAGGTTACGGATTATAGTCACGCCTGCGCATGGTGATTTGCCGCGACCTAAAATGGAGGTAAATCCAGCTAAACCGGGGCGGGACAGGGACAAGAAGCGATTTGCGCAGACCTGTTGCCAGCCATAAAATCAATCACCGAAGCATTGCGCGATTAAAAAAACATGGCAGGCTTCGGAACAAACCAGAGGACGTGCTATGAAATCACTGTTCGTCATGATCGCAATTGCGATCGTGGTCGTTGCCGTGGTGTTTCTATTAACCAGCCTTTTCAGAAAAAGCCGGCGTTCCAGGCCGTCGAAACTGGCGCGAAAGCCGATTTCCGAGGCCGAAAAATTATCGATGCAGTGGCGCGCGGTAAAAATTGCGCCCGGCCTGGTGTGCTGCGATGCCGTTTCGGAACTGACCGACCAGGTTTTCCTGTCGAGGCTGTCGCCGACGTTGCCGCTGGAAAGCTGCACCGAGAAAGATTGTCGCTGTAAATACATCCATCTCGAGGACCGCCGCCGCGGCGGTGACCGACGCGTGGAGCTCGGTGATCTGGGCGCTTATTTACCGGTCAGCAAGTCCGAGCGAAGACGGCAAACGGATCGGCGCGAGGCCGAATTGAGCACGTGAAACGAGCGCCAGGGTTGTGTGACTCTTACCAATTCGTCTGCGATCGTTGATTGATTCCCTGCGCTCCCGCCCGACGCGGGCGGCTGGCATCGCAGTGATAATTATTTCAGGCGCAAAAGCCTTATAATCAGGCTGTTTGCCTGTGCAGGACCATTGAACCAGAATTCAGCATGATTTCTTGTATATCAAGCAGCGCCCGAGCCGTTAGTTATCGACCGCAGAGTGGCGCCAATCCGGCCCGTGATCCTGCCCGACCGCGGCCTGCGTTATGACGACGGAACCCATGGATGACAAGATTGCCGGGGCCTGGAATCCCGATATCAGGTCCACGCTGCCGGCGAAATACCTGCCGCTGTCGACGATGTTTCGCCCTGAAAACGTATTCACCAGCATCGAAGCCGCGAACGAACTGAGCGGATTCACCGGGCTGCAGATCCAGGAACTGATCTGCTTTCGCCCGCAAAGGCTCGTCGTGCACGAATTGCTGGTTCGGGTTTCTGCCGATATTTTCGTTTCCGACGGATCGAAGTATGAAGACCTGGGCGTCAATTTTCGGCGGGTCGTGACTCGCATTCTGCAAGGTTACATCGAGCCTCACATGTCAGAGGTCGTCGATCGCTTCGATCGGTTGCGCCGCCAGGGCGAGGCCATGATCACCGCCGAGCTGGAAGCCTGCCTGTTCCCGTCCGCCGCGAGCGCCAAAACGAGGCGAGAGGGCTTCAGCCTGTCGCGGCTGTTCAGGGCGAAACCAGCGAAACCGGTGCCGGCTGCCGGAGAAAGCGTCGAACAACGCCACCAGCATATCCTCGACGGCTGGCGGCAACAGGCGAACGCCGCGGGCGATGAATTATCGGCCGCGGCCTACGCGTCGCTCGCGACTATCGCCAACGCGCTGATCATCAAGCACGGCCGTATCATCGGTGACAAGACCCTGCTGATCTCCCTGGCGAGCGGCCTGGTATGCAACCGGTATGGCAGCGAAGTTATCGGTGAGCTGATCGCGCCCTACGTCCGCGAGGCCGCGGAGCAGGAAGGCTACCGCGTACTCCCGGCGCAGTCCGAGCCGGTCGTGATCAACGTCAAGGGCGCCTCCGCATCGGGCAAGAGCACGATGCGCCCGTTGCAGAAAATCCACGTCGAGAGGCTCGGTCTCAACTGGCAGGACTTTGCGCTGATTAGCCCGGACATCTGGCGCAAGTACCTGCTCGATTACGACACGCTGGGCGTAGCCTACAAGTACGCGGGCACGCTCGCCGGCGACGAAATACCGATCGTCGATAAAAAGCTGGATCATTATATCGGCGCAAAAGCGGCGGCTGGCAAAATTTCGCACCTGCTGATCGACCGGTTTCGCTTCGACAGTTTTGCGCCGGGCCGCGATACCGAGGAGGGCAGCAACCTGCTCACCCGCTTCGGTCACACGGTATACCTTATTTTCATGGTCACGCCGCCGCCGGCGACGGTAGAGCGCGCGTGGCTGCGCGGGCTGCAGGTGGGGCGCTACAAGGCGGTGGACGACCTGCTGGATCACAACGTCGAAGCATTCAAAGGCATTCCGGTGCTGTTTTTCACCTGGGCGCTGCGCAAGGACAAGACCGTCTACTACGAGTTTCTAGATAACAGCGTCTCCCACAAGCAAACGCCGAGGACCATCGCCTTCGGCCTGAACCGGGAAATGTACGTCATCGATTTCAAGTGCATGCTCGATATCGTGCGCTACACCAGGATTAACATCAACGCGGAAAACCCGGACGAGGTTTACCCGTCGGCCGCCGACATGGAGCCGCAGGCAAACACCGACTTCCTCGTCAGGTGTGCGCGCAAAATACCCGTCATCAATTTCGTCGACCGGGTGTCGGGTCAGGTATACGCCTGCATGGAATCGGGAAAAATGCGTTGGGTCGATCGTGACCTGCTGGAGCGAATCGTCGCCGATAGCGAGGCGCAGGCTGCGCTGGTCGCGATGTCGCCGCGGCTGCTCGAAGACCTCGAAAAAATCCCACGGGAACAGGCCAGGCCCATTCCCGACGATGCCCTGCGCCATACCCTCGGGGATATGGGTTAAACAACGTTTTCAACGATACCCGGGCAATACGGGAACGGTTGCCTGGTTTAATCTATTGCCGACCAACCCGGCAGGCTGCCCTCGGTATCTTGACCCTTGCTCTCCAGCTGGACGATGCTCAGATACATAATTCCATCTGCCGAGAGCAGCCACGAGCGGATTTCCGTACCTGATTTCCTGGATTAGCCCTTTGCATCTACTAAGGTATCATTAGCTATGTACTGGATGCCGCCTTAGTTATCGGGTCAATGACCCGATAACTAAGGTTTCAAAAAAAAGCGATCAAAAAATAGTCAATGGAAATCAAAAACTTGCTAAAACTCAAAAACTCTGTCCCTGATTATCAAGATAACCCGACAATATATATTAAGAGGTCGAAGACCTTTTAAATAGGCTGTTATGCGTAAAATGATCTCGACTAAAATATGATTGATCCAGAATCCAATAAAATACTGACAAATTGCATATACAAGTATGGCCCAACAGAGTACGTGCTTAGAACCCTTGAGAATTTAACCATTGGTTTCAGCAAGTTATCTGAGTTTAATGATCCATATGAATCGGATTACCGCATTGCGCATTACTTCCACGGCATTGATGATGAAAAAGAACTACTGGACGGTACTAAAGATACATTCGGTAAAATACGCAAGCTAGCAAAACAATAGCTAGATTCGGTTCGCGCAAATTGCTTTTCAAGGCTTCCTGGTAACAACTTTAAGGTATGGGTTTTCTACTCGGCTGAAACACATACTAGACTTTATCCAACAAACGCATAACAAGGCGCTGCAGACGGGCAGCGTTATTGTGCGCATTTAATCCGGGCCACCCCTATATTCATTCAACCTGGCACTGTTATGCTCGGTGCCCGTCCATTCGGTACGAATTACAGCGACAGTTTACTTATCCCGCCCTAATTCTGG
>JAOTUD010000350.1 GCA_029864065.1 Gammaproteobacteria bacterium
GGATTCCTTCAACCTCCCAGTTTTCCGTGCCCGCAAAAAGAAAACCCCGCACTTCTGCAAGTAACGGGGTAAGGATATAGAATCGCCAGCTCCAATCGTTTTTTGGGAAGCGGGACCTGGCAACGCGACAAGCTTAACCAACGACGCGTCTCATCGATGTGATGCAATTCGCATTGACGTGACCCAGGCCACGACTGACACTCGAAAGCCTCTGGTCTGATCGAAAGCATAGTGGTTTTTAATTTGCCTCACCTGCGGGAGAGGCTCCTGGTAGCACCAGATGCCATTTACCGAATCCCGGTAACTCCAGTAGGATGCATCCCCCTTGATGGGACAATGGGTGGATTTGTCGGTCTGCACCGTTTCCAACGCGGAGAAAGCCGACGCGGGGAAATAGATCACCGCGGCGTAATCCTTGCCCGCATAATGCTCGTTGAGTTCGATCACCCGGTTCGACTCGAGGATTAACGCTTCCCCGTAAAACACCCGGTAGGTATCGTCGGAGGCTTGCGTCGTCGCGTAATGCGTCTTTGCTTCAGTCATGGCGGTGCATTCCCGGTCGATTCGGTTGTGCTTCAGCCTGGATTAACAGGGGACAGTATACCGAATAACTGTCCATCATCATGTTGCCCGGCTCCCGGGATTAACGGGTATACTGCCCCGGTAATTCCTACGGTGGATGATTTCATTGGAACAACCAGGTAGCCGCCAGGACCAGCACGGGCTTGAACGCAGTATTAGCCTGTTCCAGGCTACCGTCTACGGCGTCGGCATCATCCTCGGGGCCGGGATTTACGCGCTCATCGGCGAGGCGGCGGGTCTCGCGGGCAGCGCGATCTGGATTTCCTTCGTCATCGCGGCCCTGATCGCCGCCTGCACGGCAATCTCGTATGCCGAGTTGTCCGCCCTTTATCCCAAAAGCGCGGCGGAGTTCGTCTACGTCAAGGAAATAACCGGTTCCCCGTTTCTCGGTTTCGTGGTCGGATACGTGACCGTGCTTACCGGTATCATCGGCGTGGCGGCGGTGTCGCTCGGGTTTTCTTCGTATTTCAAGCTTTACCTCGGCGCTGATCCCGTGCTGGTCGGGATTGTTCTCATTTTATCTGTAGCGGTGCTCAATTTTTCCGGCATCCAGCAAAGTGCGCGCGTGAATACGCTGCTTACGTTCGTGGAGGCTGGCGGGTTGATATTTATTATCTTTATCGGGATACCCTATGTCGGCGAGGTTGACTTGCTGGCAGTCGATTCGCAGTCGGCGATTGGCGATGCCACTGCCTGGAAACCGATGATGGCCGCGGCCGCACTGATCTTTTTTGCCTACCAGGGGTTCGAGGATGTCGTCAATATTGCAGAGGAAACCAAATCTGCCGAGACCACGGTCCCACTCGCACTGCTGTTGTCGCTATTGATCACGACGGTGATTTATATCCTGGTTGCGGTGGTCGCGGTCAGCGTGGTGCCGGCCGATGCGCTCTACGCCGCCTCCAAACTGGATAATCCGAGCGAGGGGCCGCTGGCGCTGGTCGCCAGTACCGCGCTGCAATCGCCCATGGGTGGGAAATTGTTCACGGTCATCGCCCTGTGCGCCACCGCCAACACGGTTCTGGTGTTGCATATCGTGAATTCGAGAATGCTGTATGGAATCGCCAGGGATAACTGCCTGCCCGGTTTTCTGGCGAAGGTGAATCCGAAAACCAGGACACCTGTCGGCGCGGTAGTGCTGGCAACGCTTTTATGTGTCCTGTTTACTCTTGGGGGGTCGCTCGGAGATGTGGCGAACCTGACCAACGTGGGGGTTTTCCTGGTTTTTTTCATGGTGAACCTGATGCTGGTGATGCATCGCTATCAAAACCGTGCCGCGGAAAATCCGCGGCTGACTTCGTTGTCACTGGCGCTTAACCTGGGCTGGTTTCCATTGTTGCCTTTTTTGGGAGCGCTATTTTGTGTCCTGATGTTATTTACCCAGTTCTGGCAACCGATGATGGTACTGGGAGTATCGATCCCCATTATTGTCTACGCCTTTTTGATTACCAGTCTCGCGTTACCCATTTACCTGCTATCTCGAATGCACCAGGGCTAGTCCATATCGAAGGGGTCAGCAACGTCATACCGGCGAAAGCCGGTATCCATTTCAAAAACCACGACCAGTAATTTTTCTGAAGGCGGCAAGTTTTGTAATCAACGCCCTGGCGTGCCTGCGAGATCAACGGTAATGGGCCCCGGCGCGGGCGGGACCCACAGGGCCTAAAGCCGCGTAGGCGCCGGGGTGACGCTCCTGTTCGGTTGAATTTATCAATCGATGTCTTAATCACCTGGGGCAGTAGTGGGTCAGTGTCGACCGATACGATGATCTAACCTGGCCTTGTTCATGGACCGTAATCAGATGTAACCTGCGACGGCCGGTCGGCGCGCGCGCTCAGACCCTGACGACGAGCTTGCCGAAATGCCCCGCGGCGCGCATCGCGTGGTAGGCCGCGCGCGCATCCTCGAAATCGAATACTCGGTCGACGACCGGGCGCAGCTGGTTCAGGCCGAACGCCGCGTTCATGTCTTCGAACATTCGGCGGTTGCCGACGTAGACGCCCTGCAGTCGAATCGATTTGCGCATCACGCCGGTGGGGTTGATGGCGCCGCCCGTCAGCACCCCGATCAGGCTGATGGTGCCGCCGATCCGGGTCGCCTCGATGGTCTTTTCCAGGGTGCCGCCACCGCCGGTTTCGAGGGTCACGTCGACGCCGGCGCCGTCGGTCAGTTCGAGCACCCGCGCTTGCCAGTCGGGCGTCGCACGGTAGTTGATCAACTCGTCGGCGCCGAGGCCCCTGGCGCGCTGCAGTTTTTCGTCGCTGGATGACGTGACGATCGCGCGCGCGCCCGTCATTTTTGCAATTTGCAGCCCGGCGATGGAAGCGCCCCCGGTGCCGAGAAACAGCGCCGTGGCGCCCGCCTTGAGGCCGCCCTGCTCGACCAGGCAGTTCCAGGCCGTCAAGTAGGCGCAGGGCAGGGTTGCCGCTTCCTCGAAAGACATATGGGCCGGGATATGCACCGCACCGGTTTCGCGCAGCAGCGCTTCCTCGGCCAGCACGCCGTCGATGGCGCCGCCCATCGCGCTCGCCATGGCCGCGGCCGAGATGCGGCCGTCGCTCCAGTCCTGGAAGAAACATCCGGCGACCCGGTCCCCGGTCCTGAAGCGGGTGACGCCGGCGCCGACGCCGATCACTTCGCCGGCGCCGTCGGAGTTCGGAATGCGCGGGTAGGTTATGCCGCGCGCCACCGGATCCTCGATGGTAGAAAGGTCACGGTAATTGAGCGAAGATGCGCGCATGTGCACCAGTATTTCGCCGGCTCCCGGTTGCGGCGATGGCCGCTCGTTCAGGGCGAGCGCGTCGATACCGCCGTCTGACACTATTTCATGAGCACGCATGTGCAATATCCTTGCTTCCAGTCATTCGAACCATTTGCTTTTGTCGGAGCCGAGCCGGGCCGATATTAACAGGAATGCCACGCCGGCGCCCGTACGCAGCGGTCAACAATTGCGGGCAGCGGCTACGCGCCTGTCTGAAGATGCTTGACGATCAGCTCGGCGCACTGCTGCGGGCTGGTCTGCAGCAGCAAATGCGGCGCGTCGATATCGATGCGCTCGACGTCTGGCAGGTATTGCTCGATCATTTGCGCGTCGGCCTCGGATACGATGCGGTCCCGCACTGCGCGCAGCAACAGTATCGGTACCGCGATGCTGGGCAACAGCGCGGAGACGTCGATGCGGCTCAAAACCGCGATCTTGTGTTTCAGTACCGCGCCGTCGAGCTGTTCCATCACGTTCAGCGGCAGCGGCTGGGTCTCGGAAGAGTCTTCGTTATCGGCCGCGCAGACGTCGAGACAGAATTCGTTCAGGGCGCCGATGGAAAACATTTGCCTGGGTACATAGTTCGCCATGCGCGTCAGCGTCGCCAGCGGCGAGCGCGCGAAGGTTGCGGCTAATACCGATCGACCGAACCGCTCCGGTTCCTGCGCCATCAGGGCCATCGCGACGGGCCCGGAAAAGGATTCGGCGACGACGGAAAATCCCGGCGCATCCGGCAGCTGGTTGCGCGCGCAGTCGATATAATCGGTGAATGAATCGAGATCGGGGTAGGTCACGATCGACAGTTCGAAGTGCGACTGC